>JAHAWW010000015.1 GCA_018383375.1 Prevotellamassilia sp.
CTTCACCCTCGGCTGTCTATGCCCCAAAGCATTTTTTCGCGAAGGGTGTCGAAGCAGTTTTTATGCATCACCTTGACCACGCCCACTTTGTAAGGGGCACGGGTGAGGCGAAGGGTGGTGGTGTCGGCAAAACTTTCGCTGCGGCCATCTATTGAGATGAGGAAGTTATGGCTGCGACTGCGCACACGGAGGGTGATCTCGGCATTGTCGCGAATGACAACGGGACGGGTGTTGAGACTATGCGAAGCCACGGGCGAAATGCAGAAGATGTCTGAACCCGGCACGATGACGGGACCACCGACACTGAGCGAATAGCCCGTTGAGCCTGTGGGGGTGGAAACGACAAGACCGTCGGCCATATAGGTGTTGAGATGGAAACCGTCGACGTGGGTCTCGATGGCTATGAGCGAAGAGTTGTCGTGCTTGAGCACAGCCACTTCGTTGAGTGCATAAGGATAGCCGGCCATGGGTTCACCGTCTTTGGTCACAGAGATAAGTGTGCGGGGCTCGACCACATAGTCGCCACGGACTACGGCCGCGAGGGCTGTCTCGATGTCGCCGGGAGAGACGTCGGCCAAAAATCCGAGTCGGCCTGTGTTGATGCCCAATATGGGGATTTCGAGTGGCCCAACGCCCGATGCTGTGGTGAGAAAGGTGCCGTCGCCACCCATTGAAATGACCATATCGGCATCGGGGGCGCAGCCCTCACAAATGTTGACACGGCAAAGGTCAATCCCCAAACCTGAGTGGATAAACGCGGCAAAGCGTTTTTCAACACTCACTTCGATGCCCAAACGACAAAGCGTTTCGAGAACGGCATATACATACTTGTTTTTCTTGGTCTGATAGACATTGCCAAAGAGTGATATCTTCATATAAAAGGTGGATTTTTGATGACGATTTGAGGAAGAGTATGGATGAAGTGACACGAATGCGGCAGTGGGAGTGCGTTTTTTCTGAAATGAAGGGTAGCGCGAAAGGCGAGAAAGCGTTAACTTCGCACCGTCTTAGTTACACATCGTGTCAACTTGGCCACACAAATGTACGACGTTTTTGCATTCCAACCCATCTCGATATGACAAAATTAAGTGTAAACATCAATAAAATCGCCACTTTGCGCAATGCTCGCGGTGGCAACAACCCCTGTGTGACCGCGGTGGCAGCCGACTGCGAGCGATTTGGTGCCCAGGGCATCACCGTTCATCCACGACCCGACGAGCGCCACATACGCCGGCAAGATGTCTATGATTTGAAAGCCATGCTCTCCACAGAGTTTAACATCGAGGGTTATCCCGCTGAAGATTTCATTGCTCTTGTGGCCGAGGTGAAGCCGGCACAGGTGACGCTGGTGCCCGACAGTCCGGAGCAGCTCACCTCCAATCACGGATGGGACACGGTGACCCACGCCGACGAGCTCAGCCGCATTGTGGCCCGCCTCAAAGCCGAAGGCATTCGCGTGTCGGTGTTTGTCGACCCCGACGTGGAGATGGTCAAAGCCGCTGCTGCTTGTGGTGCCGACCGCGTAGAACTTTACACCGAACCTTATGCCGCGGCCTATGCCAACGACCCCAAAGCGGCTATCGCACCCTACATCACTGCTGCCTCGGTGGCACGCCAACAGGGTCTGGGTCTCAATGCAGGCCACGACCTTAGTCTTGAAAATCTCGCCTATTTCCACCGGCAAATACCATGGCTCGACGAGGTGAGCATCGGACACGCCTTGATTTGCGACGCCCTTTATTTGGGCCTTGAGCGCACCATACACGCTTATCTTGACTGCTTGAAATGACGGCTTATTGAGGAGTATATGGTCGCAAATAACGACAAGAATGGCACAAAACGACGTTTTTTGTGTGATAAAAATGGTTATTAAATATAAATTGCGTACCTTTGCCAAGTTTTTAAGAATTGTGCGTCTATGAAGTTCGTCTCGCGACGGTACTTTTTTACGCATGAAACGTATATCAACAAATGGGAATTTTACAAGACAGATTATCTAAGTACACCCTTCCGCAGCAGTATATGGCTCAGGGCGTATATCCCTATTTCCGTGAAATCGAAGGAAAACAAGGCACAGAAGTAGAGATGGGTGGCCACAAGGTGCTCATGTTCGGTTCGAACGCATACACGGGTCTCACCGGTGACGAGCGCGTCATCGAAGCCGGTGTCAAAGCTCTTCGTCAATATGGTTCGGGATGTGCCGGTTCGCGTTTTCTCAACGGAACACTCGACCTCCATGTGAAACTTGAGAAAGAATTGGCTGCTTTTGTGGGCAAGGAAGAAGCGCTCTGCTTCTCAACGGGCTTCACGGTCAATTCGGGCGTCATTGCTTGTCTCACGGGCAAAGACGACTATATCATCTGTGACGACCGCGACCACGCCTCAATCGTCGACGGCCGACGCCTCTCTTTCTCAACCAATCTCAAATATAAACACAATGATATGGAAGACCTCGAGCGCCAACTCCAGAAGTGTGCGCCCGAAGCCGTCAAACTCATTGTCGTTGATGGTGTTTTCTCAATGGAAGGCGACTTGGCCAACCTACCGGAGATTATCCGTCTCAAGCATAAATACAATGCCACGGTGATGGTAGACGAGGCTCACGGCATCGGCGTATTTGGACGTGACGGACGCGGTGTGTGTGACCACTTCGGACTCACCGACGAGGTAGACCTCATTATGGGTACGTTCAGCAAATCGCTGGCCGCCATTGGTGGTTTCATCGCTGCCGACAGCAGCATCATCAACTGGTTGCGCCACACGGCCCGTACCTATATCTTCAGTGCTTCGTGCACCCCTGCGGCTACGGCTTCGGCTATGGAGGCGCTCCACATTCTCCAGCAAGAGCCCGAGCGCATCAAAGCCCTTTGGGACGTGACACACTACGCCCTTGAGCAGTTCAAGGCTGCCGGTTTTGAGATAGGCGACACAGAGAGTCCTATCATTCCGCTCTATGTGCGCGACACCGAAAAGACTTTCGTTGCCACAGCCAAGGCTTTTGAAGCCGGTGTGTTTATCAACCCGGTCATTCCTCCTGCTTGTGCGCCACAAGACACCCTTGTGCGCGTAGCACTTATGGCCACCCACACCAAAGAACAGGTGGACCGCGCCGTAGCTGCCCTCCGTAAAGTTTTTGTCGAACTCGACATCATCAAAGACTAAGTGACATTAAAGTCTGATACAACATTCCCCGACATCCTTGCGATGCCGGGGATTTTTATTTATCTATCGATTTTTATAAATGACGGAAAAATGTTGAAAGGTGACTTATCTCTATACCCCTTTTTTTGCCCTTTTTCCCAATCACACAATCACACGCTTGTAAATATCTGAAAGACAAAACGATGCTGTGATTGAAGCGTTCAGTCACCTCAATCACGGAATGATTGTTTTTTTGTCGTCAAAAGACTCTACGAGGCATAGAAAATATAAATGGCTCAGCAAGCAATTTACAGCGTTTGCCTCGACTTTTTTCGATTGTCATGCCGTCTAAAAGCGCTTCACTTCATACCGCGCGCCTCATAAATGCGTCGTTTGGCCTCATTGATTTCTTGCATTTTTTTGGTTGCGGCAGCCTTGACGTCTTCGCCCAGTGTGTCTACCTTGTCGCTGTGATGTTGCAACACCATACGTTTATAGGCTTTTCGGACTTCGTCGTCGGTGGCATCTTTGTTGACGCCCAACACGGCATACGCATCGTCGAGCGATTGGCCGCCAAGGTGGAGCATAGAGTCTATCGTAGCAGTGTTGAAACCCAAATATGTGGCTAATTCTTTGAGCGCATTAATTTCACGCTCATCCACCTTGCCGTCGGCACGAGCAATGGTGCACAAATAGGCCAACAATTGCAGGCGTTGCGCACCGTCCATACGTGAGACCATGTCATAGCAGGCCCTGCGGATGTAGTCTTGCCACTCGCGCTCGCTGTGTTGTTTGTGAAACTCAAAAAGTCTGAGCAGGGTGTCGTTTCCTTGAGCAGAGACGTCTTCGCCAAAATTATTGCGCAAGAAAGACCTTACGTGCTCCATCTCTGAGTGCATAATCTTGCCGTCGGCTTGAATGACGTGGGCCGAGAGCACCATCAAAGAATGCAAGAAGGTGTTTCTTTGCTGTGCTCTCAAGCGTTCGATGTCTTCAGGCTTGGGCACTGCTGCTTGAGGTGGCGCGGTCAACAGGTCAAAGAGGTAGCCAATGCCAAAGCCAATCAACGCGCCAAAGAAACTATGGGTGTTGATAAAGCCCAGGAATGCTCCGATATATCTGGCGTATCCCATAAGTATATGATGACATTAAGACGATGATTGGTTCGTGCAACTTTAGGATTCGAGTTCAGGCACGGGCAGTCCGCGCGATGTATAATAATATTGTCGGCGCGCCTCCACCTCTTGTAAGAAACGGTTTTTCTTGACCAAGTTGATGCGCACGATGGTGCCGTCTTTGAGTTTGAACGAGGCCATGCCCATCATGGCGTGATGATATTTGATGATGTCTTTGATGGGGAAACGGC
>JAHAWW010000016.1 GCA_018383375.1 Prevotellamassilia sp.
TTGTCGGTGTCGGGATTGTCCACGTAGGTGAGGCGGCGCACATATTCAATATGGAAAATCTTGAAGATGTTGTGAATGCCTGCAATGACTTCGACGTATGGTTTCTTCTTGTCCATCACCGTGGAGAGGTAGTCAAACGACCCGTCGGCGTTGAAGTGGCCGGGGAAATAGAAGAGACGAGGGTCGTTGGCGTTTTTGGCGAGGAACGGATTGTTTTTGCTGGTGAGCGTGCCCCACAACACGTTGCAGCCGATGTATTCACGCCATTTCAACTTCTTGATGAGCGGAATGCGGTTGAGGATTTTGCCGTTCATGTCCCAAGAGACCATAAGCGAGGCATAGCGGTCGTTGAGAAATTCCATATTGTTGATGAGGTTGAACGTATAGTCCTCCATGATGTAAGAGAGGTTGGCCGCCGGCATAATGAGCAGGGGGAAAGGCACCTTGTTCCATTGTGCTCCGCCTTTGAGGTAGGTGTCGATTTTTCCCCATGAGGCCATCCAGAAACGCTTGTAGATGCCAGCCTCGGTGAAGTTATAGGTGTGGGTCTTGTCAAACTGCTCGTAGAGCCCCACGGTGTGGGAGAGCGAAAAGATGGGTGCGTCGTTGTTGGCGGCAATGCGGCGCTGCTTGGTATTAATCCAGGTGACGCCGGGCTGGAAAGTGAGGGCGGCGGTGAAGTCGGATGTGCGGAACTGGCGGCGATAGTTGGCGCTGTTTGGCGAAGGTGCGCCTGTGCCGTCGAGTGACTGGAAAAAGAAAGCTGCCGTGGGCTCGTCTTTCTCTGTGCGCGCCTGGAGCTTGAGACGCAGACCGTTTTCCCACTCACGGTCCCACAGCAGGCGCAGGGTCTCGTAATACATCATATGGTCCACCTTCGTCCATTTAAACGAAGTGAAGACATTGTCCTTGTCGGTGGGGAGAAATTTGTCGCTTGGCGCCATCACGTCGCGGTTGTAGGTGAACGTTAGGTTGTTCACCGGGAACTCGCGCGGCAGATAGGCCTTTTTGTTGAAAGAATAAGTCACTTCGCCCAAGCCTTTCCACTCGTGGTCCTTAAAGCCATAAGCCACATAGCCCTTGAAAAAGAGATGCGGATTGAAATTGGCCGTGGTCTGCGCCGAAGCTCGAAGGCGCAGGCCGTCGACGAAGTTTTGCGAGATGGTGGTGTTGACCGGGCCGATATCCACCTTTGAAGGCTTCTTGGGGTCGGTGGTCGTCTCGACAAAGTTCTCGATGAAGGCTTTGGCCGTGAAAAGCACCAACTTGAAGCCTTTGACGCTTTCAAGCCGCTTGATGAGTAGGTCCATCTGGTCTTCGCTTTTGGTGAGCGAGTCGGGCCGATGCTCGGCCCAAAAGATGTCGTCGCGCATCTTAGCATTGATGTCGATGCGCTGGTCGCCCTTGAACTTGAATGCCTTGTCGGGGATGATGTCAAATGAGAAGTTGCTGTATTCGGTGGTGCGCTTCACCTGGAACTTGTGCAAGAAACTGGCCAGCTTGAGTTGCACGAGCATATTGTCGCGTATGAGCACCTGCTCTCCACTGGGTAGGGGCTCGAACTCTTGAATGACGCGCATGCTTTCCACAAAGTTGACGTCAGAGCGACGCGGAATGCCAATGTCGGCCTTCTTGACACGATAGGTGGAGTCGGTCAAAATGTAGAGCGAACCCGAGAAACCAAAGTCTTGCGGGTTGTTTGGCGTGAAGTCCACCCTGACACACTTGGCACCGTCAACGTAAGTGGTGTCTTCAAGATAATAGCGATAAAAACTGATGGCCGAGCGCGTGGAAATGGGGCTGGTGAAGGGATACTGCAACAGGCGCACCTCGTCTTCGTAGATGTCTACGTCGGTGAAGCAATCCTTGAGCACCGTGGTGAGTATATCGCCGGTGTTGAAGAGGTCGTTGATGCCATTGCTGCGCTGGCCCAACACAATCGACTTGTCGGCGTGGGGCGACTTGCGATAGATTTCGCGCGTCACGCTCTCGTCCACTGAGATGGGCAGAATGAGTTTGCCCGTCTCGTTGCAGGTCTCGACGTGCTCTTTGAGAAAGGGCATCTTCTTGAACTGACCTTCTTCAAAAACCTTTTCGGTCACGTCGTTGAGCGCAAAGGTGAGCTTGGAATATTTGTCTATGCTGTAATAGTCGTAGCGCTTGAGGTCGCTTTTCTTCTTGGCGGCAATCACCTTCTGCATCAGTTCGACTGCGGGGTTGTTTTTGCGCGAATATTTTTTGCGATGTCCGGTGACCACGGCCTCGCGGAGCTCGGAGGTGTTGTCTTGCAATTTGACGTTGTAGACGCCAGCTTGCCCCACGCGCACCGTCTTGGTGTCGTAGCCAATCATAGACACGCGCATCTTGCCGGCACGAAAGGGGAGAGAGTATTTACCGTTGACGTCGGTGCGCGTGAAACCGCCACCTTCGAGCTGCACATTGACAAAGGGAAGGAGTTCGCCCGTCTTGGCGTCGGTGACGGTGCCCGAAATGCGCTGGGCCGACACAATGACGAAGCCAAAGAGGCTGATTATGAAGAATAAAAGCTGTCTTTTCACCTTGTATGGAACTGTTTAGGATGTAAGTAGGTAGTGGCGCTTCTCGGCTTGGCTATCACACCCCAAATCAAGGTGTGCCGGCTGCAAACAGTCTGACAAAGGCCATACTTAACCGCTGCCGACAGAGCAAGCACTGAAAAACTCTGCAAAGGTAACGAGTTTTTTGCAATGCTATAGTGTGAAGAGCAAAAATAAAAGAGGATACACCTCAAAATGAAGTGTATCCTCTTGAATGATAAGCTGAAGGGCTTGGCTTAGTCAATCTCTTCGTCGGCTTCATAACCGCCCATCTCGCGGATGGCGTTTTTCAGCATCACATACTGCTGGAAGAGATGATTGATAGGTACTTCGCCCTGAGTGTAGTCGTGCATCGGACTCTTGAGGAAGAAGCTCAAGAAACGCTGCGTGCCATAGCGGCCGTTGCGGGCGGCGAGGTCAGAGAGCAGCACGAGGTCGAGCAACAACGGAGCGGCAAGGATAGAGTCGCGACAGAGGAAGTTGATTTTAATCTGCATAGGATAACCCATCCAGCCAAAGATGTCGATGTTGTCCCAACCCTCTTTGTTGTCGTTGCGGGGCGGATAATAGTTGATGCGCACCTTGTGGTAATAGTCCGTGTAGAGGTCGGGCTGTTCTTCCGGCACGAGGATACTCTCAAGCGTAGAGAGTTTAGACACCTCCTTGGTGTGGAAGTTGGCCGGCTCGTCAAGCACGAGGCCGTCGCGGTTGCCAAGGATGTTGGTGCTGAACCAGCCTGAGAGACCGAGGCAACGTGTGCCGATGATGGGGGCAAAACCGCTCTTCACCAAAGTCTGGCCAGTCTTGAAGTCTTTGCCTGCAATGGGCATCTTGGTCTTTTCGGCCAGTTCCCACATAGCGGGAATGTCGACGGTGGTGTTGGGAGCGCCCATAATGAAAGGAGCGCCCTCGCACAAGGCGGCGTAGGCGTAGCACATTGAGGGGGCGATGTGCTCGCGGTCGTCGGCCTTCATGGCAGCCTCAAGGGCAGCCAAAGTGCCGTGCACTTGCTCATCAACGGGAACGTAAATCTCGGTAGAGGCAGCCCAGATGACAACAATACGGTCGCAACCATTCTCGGCTTTGAAGCGGCGGATGTCTTCGCGAAGGGCTTCAACCATGTCCCAGCGGGTTTTGCAGTCTTTCACGTTGTCGCCGTCGAGACGCTTGGCATAGTTGCGGTCGAAAGCAGCCGGCATAGGCTTGATGGCCTTCAACTCATCGGCCACCGGATTGATGTCCTTCTCTTTGAGCACCTCAGCGTTGATGGCACTCTCATAGGCGTTGGCAGGATAAACATCCCAGGCACCAAAGACAATATCCTTCAAGTCTGTGAGGGGAACAATCTCGCCGTAGTGGAGATATTTCTTGTCTTTGCCTCGACCAACGCGGATTTTGTCGTATTGAGTCATTGAGCCAACAGGCTTAGCCAAGCCTTTGCGGGTCATCAAGACACCCGTCATAAAAGTGGTGGTGACGGCACCGAGACCGACACACATTACACCTAATTTTCCTTTAGCAGGTTCCATGTTATTGAGTTATTTTGATAGATATAGTTTTCAAAACTGCAAAGCTACAAAAAGTTTTTAGCAAAAGTAAGAAACTTATAATCGAAAATTGGTTTCGCCGTGTTAAAATGGTCTTTTCTTGCCTAATAGTGGGGGAGTTGATGGGAAAGTCGGGTGGTATTTAATAACAAAAAGCATCCCCAATCGTGGGGATGCTTGATGAAGTGCGCTTCAGGATGGGCTTGAACCAACGACCCCCTGATTAACAGTCAGGTGCTCTAACCAACTGAGCTACTGAAGCAGGTGGCAATTCTTGAAACCGGCTGGCCGGTGCGCTTCAGGATGGGCTTGAACCAACGACCCCCTGATTAACAGTCAGGTGCTCTAACCAACTGAGCTACTGAAGCAATGTTTGAGATAACCTGTGCGGTTTCTGAATTGCGCTGCAAAAGTAGCGGTTATTTTTGAAATAAACAATATCTTTGCACGAAAAATATATTTTTATACCGGATGAAAAAAATTTTAGGCATCGGCAATGCACTGGTTGACGTGCTCTATCCGCTTGAAAACGAACAAATTATTCAAGACCTGGATTTGCAGAAAGGTGCTATGCAGCTCATCGACGCCGAACGGTTTGAGACACTTCGGGGCTTTTTGTCGGAAGCTCAATGTGCCAAGACCACGGGCGGCTCAGCCTGCAACACCATCTTGGCCTTGGCCCGTCTTGGTGCATCTACTGGCCTGATTGGTCGCATAGGCAGAGACGACAATGGACGTTTCTTTCACGACAGTTTTGCTGCTGCCGGCGTCGAGCCTCGATTGATGAGTGCCGACGAACCCACGGGAGTGGCTTCAACCTTTATCACTCCCGACGGTGAGCGCACTTTTGGCACCTTTCTTGGTGCGGCGGCGCTGATGCAGGCCGATGATCTGGTTGGAAATTGGTGGGAGGGATACTCCTATATATATATAGAAGGCTATTTGGTGCAAAACCATGCCTTGATTACTCGGCTTGTGGACGAGGCCCATCAGGCAGGTTTGACGGTCTGTCTTGACTTGGCCAGTTATAATATTGTTGAAGCCGACCGCAATTTCTTTGCCCAACTTCTCCAAAAGACAGACATCGTGTTTGCCAACGAAGAAGAGGCTAAGGCTTTTGCCGGCTGTCCTGCTCATAAAGCACTCGACGTGTTGGCGCAAACTTGCCGCGTGGCTGTAGTTAAGGTGGGCGCTGATGGCGCTTTGGCCAAGTCTGGTGCCGACGAGGTTGCCGTGCCGGCCGTGCCGGTGTCTAAAGTCGTGGACACGACAGCTGCCGGCGACTATTTTGCCGCAGGTTTCCTTTATGCCCATGCTGCCGGTCGTTCGTTGTCCGAATGTCTTGCCGCCGGCGCCAAGTTGGCCGCTGAAGTGATAAAGGTGGTGGGCACGCGCCTCGCAGACGACGTTTGGCAACAGTTGCGTCAATCGGTCTGCCAGGCATAAGATGATTTGACTTACAGAAGTTTTTATGAAAAGTTCTTTTCTCACATTTTTATTGATGCTGGTTTCGTTTGGCAGTGTGACCGCACAGTCGCGTCATAATGCAGAGACGGCGAAACAGTTGGATATCTTCAACAGTCTCTATCGTGAGCTCGACCTCTACTATGTAGACACGCTCAATGCGACCAAAAACATTGGCAATGCCATTCTCTATATGCTCGACCAGGTGGATCCATACACCGAATACTATTCGGAGAGCCACACCGACGATCTCAAGCAGATGACCACGGGAAAGTATGCCGGCATAGGTGCAGTCATTTCGGCGCGCAAGGATATTGGTCGTTGTATCATCTCTCATCCTTATGAAGGTATGCCCGCCGCCGTGGC
>JAHAWW010000018.1 GCA_018383375.1 Prevotellamassilia sp.
ACGTCGGTGTTTTTTAGGCATTTATCTTTTGTTTTCAGACCGCGGCTTTGTACCTTTGCATTGGAAACTATGCACGTCTTGACAGTTTGCCAAACCGTTTTTCGCGCATTATCTATCAAAAGAAAACATTTCACAACTTATATCAATCTAAAAACTTATTGTTATGTTAAAAAACTACCATTTTAAAACCCTCTTGGTCGTTTGCTTAATGACCATATTTGGGGGGATGAGTGCGTGGGGTGCGACTAACACGTACACGTACACGTTTGTCAAAGAGTCTACAAGTGGTCTGACCGTAGGTCAAAAAAGTTATAACTTAACTTTGGGAGATGTAGACTGGACGTTGAGCTCATCTGCTGCCATCAACTACTTTGGTTATGATAGCAACTCTACTGATCGAGGCTTTCAGATAGGATCGAGCAAGAAATCCTCCAAGGATTTTACATTATCTACAACCGGCATAGCAGGCAAGATAACTTCTATTTCAGTAAAAGCATCTACGGCTGGTACGCCAACAGTCAGTTTGATTGTCAAAGTCAACGGAACTCAGTATGGAGAGGCAAAATCTTTAACAACAACAGCTACTGATTATACCTTTACAGGAGCAGAAACGGGTACTATTGAAATTTGTTATTCGCAAACCTCATCCGTAGCGCTTTATATTAAGAGCATCACTGTAACCTACGAAACCGTAGACACAGGCAAAGAAGCTGCCGGCATCACTTATGGCTCTGCCGTTGGTCAAACGCCTACATTTGCGACTACTTTGGCTAAAGGTTTTACTGCTCCTTCTTTGACTAATCCTAACTCTTTGGCTATTGCTTTATATACCAGTAGCAACGAAAGTGTGGCCACTGTAGCAACTGACGGAACGGTCACTTTGCTTGCAAATGGTACAACAACGATTACCGCTCATACCGACGGTGATGCCACCCACGATGCCGGCGATGCCAAATACACTCTTAAAGTGCTTGAAGGCATCAACGGTCTCGAAGGCCTCTATGCCGATGGCGTGATCACGACCACCGAGAAAGAATATATGCTGACACTGACCGATGCTGTGGTCACCTACAACAATGGTAAGAATACTTATCTTCAGGATGCCAACCGCGGTATGATGATTTTTTCAACTACTGACAAACCGACTGTTGGCAAGAAAATTTCTGGCGAGGTCGTTGTGAAGGCTATAGCTTATAGTGGCCTTTATGAACTCACTGCATTCGACGCTTCAGCTGCCACGCTCACAGACGCTTCAGCTGCTGAACTTCAGCCTGCCGTGGCTACCATTGCAGACATTCTGGCTTCGCCCAAATCTTATGAGTCTAAATACATCAAGATTGTTGACGCCACCGTTAAGTCGGCGTTCACAAGCAAAAGTTCTGTAATCTATCAGAACGACGCGGAAACAAACACGATTACGATGCGCGACGGCAACTCTACAGCCACTCTGACCTCTAGAGTTGGTGATATCGTCACCGTCACCGGTTTCCCCGCTGTCTTTACCAATAACAAAGGCACGACCCAGCAGTTCACCGTTTGGAGCCAGGACGACATCGTCAGCGCCATTAAGTATTTTAAATATTCTGCCGAAAGTTTCGAGGCTAAGATAGGTGTGGCCAATACATTCCCCAAACTCACCAATGACTATGACGAAACCCCGACCTACAGCAGTTCAAATCCTGCCGTGGCTACTATCAATGAAGCAGGTGAAGTGACTCTCGTTGCTCCCGGTACCACAACCATTACGGCTACTCTGGCCTCTGCCGGTGAGACTGCTTCTTATGAACTCACCGTTTCCGAACTCCAGAGCTATGCTTACACCCGCGTGAACGACGCTTCTGAAATCGTCGATGGCGGCAAGTATATCCTTGTGGCTGAACCGATTACCGTCGATGACGTGGAGACTGTTTTGGCACTGACCGCTCCTACCGGTACAAACAAATACTTTGCATCACTTGCAGTGCCCTCTGACGTTTACTACTACGGTCCTTCAGATGTGGCCGGAGAACCTTATGAGTTGACCTTGGAGAGCACCGGCACTGACGGCAGATTTTTTGTAAAATATAACGACGTTTATTTGCAGGGTAGCTCAAGTTCATCAGATGTCACATTCAAGGACGCCAAGCCTGAAACGACCAATACTAACGCCATTTGGGCAGTGGAGATTAACGACGCTCAATGTGACCTCACATGTGTTGGAGCTAATAGAGTATTGGGCGTAAACAAATCTACAGACGATAAACGTTTTGCACTCTATAAGTCAGACTTTACCAATCTTGCAGTGGCCCACCTTTACCGCCGCTACAACAAGACCGGAGAAGGCTCTGTGACGATTGCCACCACCGAGGGCTTCGGTACGCTCTATAGCGACAAGGCTGTGGTTATCCCCGAAGGCCTGACCGCCACCACCGTGAAAGCTGCTGCCGATGGTCAGCTCACCATGGACTGGGAATATGCTGCCGGCAACACCGTGCCCGCTGGTACCGGTCTGCTCGTCAAGGGCGAAAACGGCACAACCTATGATTTCATCACCACCGACAACGCCGTAGCACTCTCGACCGCCAACCTCCTCAGCGGTTCTGCCACTGACGCCACGACCACCGGTGCTGCAGATAGCAAGTTCTACAAGCTCACCTACTCTGAAGTGAACGGCGAACAAGTGCTCGGCTTCTTCTGGGGTGCTGAAAACGGTACCGCCTTCACAAACGAAGCAGGCAAAGCCTACCTCGTCATCCCTGCCGGCTCTGCGGCCAATGGCTTCCGTCTCGACGGTAGCGCCATCACCGGCATCAACAACGTAGCGCTCGACCGCGCCGCCGACAAGATCTACACCATCTCGGGTGTAGCCGTAAGCGCCCAGCAGGGTAAACTGCCCGCAGGCCTCTACATCGTCAACGGTCAGAAGCAAATCGTCAAGTAATCAACCATCAACACTCTTATAGAACTTATGAAGAACTATCAGCGTCCTGAGAGCCGCGTGCTCTCACTCTCCACAGAGAGTATGCTCGCTGCCAGCGTGGGTTATAGTGACTC
>JAHAWW010000022.1 GCA_018383375.1 Prevotellamassilia sp.
AATCACAAACCACAACAATGCAAAACAAAGGATTTGTTAAATTCATTGCGGTCTTGCTGACTTTGATTTGCTGCTTCTATTTCTCGTTCTCGTTCGTGACGAATAAGTACAAAAAAGAGGCCGAAAAAATCGAAGCCACCAAAGGAAAAGAGGCTGCACGGCAGTATCTCGACCAAAAGCGCGGCGAGAAGGTTTTCCTGGGTTGGAAAACGCTGGCCGACTGCGAGAAGTTGCAAATCGGTTTGGGCCTTGACCTCAAAGGCGGCGTCAGCTTCCTGCTCGAGGTTTCGGTGCCCGACATGATTGCCACTTACGCCGGTTCTACCGCCAACGACGCCGATTTTCAAAAGCTCGTGGCCGAGGCTAAAGCCGAGGCTTCACGCACCGGTAGCAACTTTGTCGACGTGTTTGTCGCTCATTACAACAAAGCCCATGGCGAAAACCAACTGGGCGCAGTGTTTGCCGAGAAGATGTCGGGCGACGGCATCGATTTCAAGAGCACAGACGCCGACGTGAAAAAAGCGCTCGAAGAGAAAATCTCCGGCGCCGTGGATAATGCCTACGAAGTCATCCGCTCACGTATTGACCAATATGGTGTGGCTCAGCCCAACATCCAAATTCTCCGCGGTAAAGGCCAGCTGGGCCAGATTATGGTGGAAATGCCGGGTGTGACCGACCCCGAAGACGTGAAGGATCTGCTCACTGGTAGTGCCAACTTGGAATTCTGGACCACTTGCGACGCTGCCGAGGTGCAGTCTGAAATGGCCGAGTTGGCCAACCTGCCCATCCACGTAGAGCAGCCCAAGAAGGGCAAGGCTACCGAGATGGAAGTCGTCGAAAAGACCATCGGACAAGTGCTCAGCACGCAATATGCCGGAGGCTGTGTGGTAGGTGCGGTAGCCAGCAAGGCTGAAGTTGTAGCCATTGAGAAGGCACTTCAAACACCCGAAGCAGCCGAACTCGTAAAGAACTTCCGTCTGGCTTTCTCTGCCAAACCCGAAGCCGGCACCAACTATACCCTCTATGCCCTCAAAGGCGAGCGTGGTGACAACGGCCAGTTGATACCCTCGCTGAGCGGCGACGTGATTGCCGACGCCAAACCCGACTTTGACACGCAACACAACGGCCGCCCCATCGTGTCGATGACCATGAAGAGCGACGCTGCCCGTATTTGGGCCGACGTGACCGGTCGCAATGTGGGCAAACCCATTGCCATCGTGCTCGATGGTCGCGTCTATAGCGCACCGGCTCCCAGCGAGCGCATCGGTGGCGGTTCGAGCCAGATTTCGGGCAACTTCACCCCCGACGCAACCCGTTCGCTGGCCATTGTGCTCAAGAGCGGTAAGATGTCTGTGCCCCTCGTGGCCGTACAGACCGAGACCGTAGGCCCGTCTTTGGGTGAAGCCTCCATCAAAGCAGGCTTCCAAGCTTGTATCATTGCCTTTGTGCTGTTGATGGTATTCATGTGCCTCTTCTACGGCTTCAAGGGCGGTATGGTGGCCAACGTGGCCCTGTTGCTCAACCTCTTCTTCACCTTCGGCATCCTCACCTCGTTCCAGGCAGCCTTGACAATGAGCGGCATCGCCGGTCTCGTCTTGTCACTGGGTATGGCCGTCGACGCCAATGTGCTCATCTATGAGCGCATCAAAGAAGAGTTGCGTGCAGGCAAAAACATCAAACAAGCCGTAGCCGACGGTTATGGCAACGCCTTCTCGGCCATCTTCGACTCCAACTTGACCTCTATCATCACGGCCGTCATCCTCTACAACTTCGGCACCGGCCCCATCCGCGGTTTCGCCTTGACACTCGGCATCGGTATCTGTGCCTCGTTCTTCACGGCCGTATGGCTCACCCGTATCGTTTACGAGCACTTCGTCAACAACGGCAAGTGGCAAAAACTCACCTTCACCACAGGCCTGTCGCGCAAGCTCTTCAAGACCACGAACATCGCCTTTATGACTATGGGCAAGAAGTCTATCATAGTCTTCAGCGTGCTGGCCGTTGTCTTTGTCGGCATCATCTTCGGCAATGGTCTGGCCCGTGGCATCGACTTCACCGGTGGCCGCAACTATGTCATCCAATTTGAAAATAACATCACGCCCGACGAAGCCAAGGTGGCAAAGGCTGTGGCTGCTGCCGTCAAAGACTCTGACGACCCCAACGCATCGGTATCTGCACTGAAAGTTGTGACGGCCGAAAGTGTCTGCATCCGTGTTTCGACCAACTACCATATCAATGGTGATGACGAAGAGGTGGACCGCTTTGTTTATGACGCCCTCCACAAGGCAAAGCTCATCACGGCCGACTACACCACCTTCAAAGACCGCGAAAACCGCGCTGGCGGCTCCATCGTTTCGAGCCAGAAAGTGGACAGCTCTGTGGCCGACGATATGACCAAAGGCGCCTTCTGGGCCGTCATCTTCTCGCTCATTGCCATCTTCTTCTACATCTTGGTACGTTTCCGCAACATGGCCTTCTCTGTAGGTAGCATCACGGCTTTGGTGTTCGACACGCTCTTCATCATCGGTATGTATGCCCTGTGCTGGCGCTTTGTGCCGTTCTCTCTGGAAATCGACCAGACGTTCATCGGCGCCGTGCTGACGGCTATCGGTTATTCTATCAACGACAAGGTGGTGGTATTCGACCGTATCCGTGAAAACATCGGTCTCTATCCCAAGCGAGCCACCGAACGCTTGTTCAACGAGTCGCTCAACAGCACATTGACCCGTACGTTGATGACCTCACTGACCACCTTGCTGGTACTGCTCTGCATCTTCTTCCTTGGTGGTGACAGCGTGCGCTCATTTGCCTTCGCCATGATACTCGGCGTGATTTTCGGCACACTCTCTTCCATCTTCCTTGCCGCTCCCGTCGCCCTCCGCGTCTTTGGCAAGAAACGCATCCGTGAAGAGGTGAGCAAATAAACAGATACTCATATTCATCAAATAAAAGAAAAGCCTGCTGCACATTGGGTGTGGCTGGCTTTTTTTGTGTAAAAGTGAGCATGGAGCGGTTCGGCACTTCTCGCGCGGACCAGTCAACATCGTAAGACAGTCATTTCAATAAATCCCCATAAATGGTCAGATTTCACGTATTTGTTGATAAATTTCTTGGGGTTTTCCTATAATATTATTTACATTTGCGAAATCAAAGTTAATCGTTGGCCAACATGTTCGAGGCTCAGATACCTCCCGTTCAGACCCAGCCGACTATATCTGGTTGTCTTATCAAGAAACAAATCATTTTTTCAAACCAATATCCCCAATCCTATGAAAAGAAAAAAAGCGCCATTTCAATCAGTCAGGGCACTTTTTGCTCTGATGGGTATGCTGAGTCTCACCGCCTGCGTGGACGACAGCTACGACATGAGCAAAGACATCGACCTCACTATGGGACTCGGCTCTGAGGGCTTGCAGCTCAAGGTGGGCTCGACCGAAAAAATCATGCTTGCCGACCTGCTCGAAACCAGCGACGACGTCAAGACCGACGCCGCCGGACTCTATTATCTCGTCGAAGACGGACAGACCGACATCAACTTCTCTGTCAACGCCTTTACGGCTGCCATCGACAACACCACGCTGTCGCCTTCTTACGACGTCATCACCTACGACGACATTGCCTCAACGTCTCTGCCTGGCGGCACGGCCATTCCCGTGCCTGCGGGATACGACTACGCCGTGAGCCAACCGGTCACCGCCGAAGCAGACATGAGCTTCGACCTCACCGGCATCGAGGATGAGGTGAAATGGATTAAGAAAGTCTTGCCCGCTACAGAGACCAACACGATGCACCTCGAACTCGAGGTGGAACAGTCTAACGGCCTGCATTTCGCCATCAGCGAAATCAACGGTTTGCAACTCACCTTCCCCGACTATATCCACCTCACTCAGCCTTCAAACGGCAGGGTGAGTACCGACGGTCGCACCTACACCATCAACAACTACAGCGGCGCCGGCGTCACCACCTACGACCTCGGCACCATCCGCGTGGACGAGTTCAACCTGCAGGGAGAAGAAGGCAAAGTCAACGGCGGTACGCTCAGCCTGCGCAACAAAGTCATCACGATGAGCGGACGTTTCGCCTTCACCACCACCCAAGCCTTCAATATGAGCGCCGGACAGAACGTCAAACTGCGTCTCTACGTCAGCCTCGGCCGTCGTGGTGCCACACAGAGCGAAGTGAACATTGCGCAAGTCACCGGCCGCTTCTCGCCCGTGGTCAATCCCCGCATCGACGACATCAACGTATCTGACAACCTGCCCGACTTCCTCCAAGACGACAAAGTCACCATCAAGGCCGCCAATCCCACGGTGAAATTCCAGGCCGACATGTCTAACATACCAATGTCGTTCGACCTCAAGGCCGTGCTCAATGGCTACAAAGACAATGCAGCCGTCACCACCATCAGCCTGCCCGAGAGCGGCAAGGCCCACGCCATCACCGGCCGTAACAACGTCATCTATTTCCATCAGGGAGACGCGCCGTTCGACCCTGCAGGCGTCAGTGCCATAGCTGAGACACACCAAGTGAGCAATATCTCTTCAATATTTGAGAAACTGCCCGACTTCATCCGCGTCGACGTGGCCGACGGCAAAGTGCAAGCCAAAGACGAAGACTTCACCGTCGTGTTAGACCGCAACTATTCCACCCGTATGGACTACCAGATGCTCGTGCCCTTCGAGTTCAACCAAGGCACCCGCATCGTCTACAACGACTCTGTGGAAGGTATGAACAAAGACCTCAAAGACTATCAGGCCGACGGCATAGTCGTCACTGCCGAGGTCATCAATGCCGTGCCGATGCAACTCATCGCCACTGCTGAGCCTCAAGACGTGGCCGGACAACCCATCCCCGGCATCACCGTCACTTCGGCAACCATTGCACCGGCCAATGCCGTACGCTCTCTTGCCACCGCAGACATCGAACAAAACGCCGTGACCACGCCCATCACCATTGAAATGGACTTGGCCAATCCCGCCGACCTGCAACGCCTCGACCGCCTCATGCTCAAGATTGAAGCCGAAGGCACACAACCCGGCGAAGGCGTGCTTTCGTCAAACCAATACATCAAAGTGACCAATATGCGTCTGCGTCTGAAGGGACAAATCATCGGTAATTTCAACTGACGCCAAACCGAGACGCGAAGGAAGAAGACATCAGTCAACTGACGCCAAACCGAAAGCAATAAAACTTGTTTTAATTGCCGAGGCACAAGGCAGAAGACATCAGTCAACCGACACAAGCCAAAACCCTAATCCTTCAGACAACATTTTTCTTATCTAAAGCACAATCTCATGAAAAAAACATATCGTCACTTAGCCGCCACTCTGCTGTTGGCCACAGCTGTGGCACCGGCCGCCGCACAAGAGTTCCGCACGGCAGCCTTTATGCAGACCAACAACTATCGTCACCAAATCAACCCCGCCATGCTCGACGAGGCCTACGTCGGTATGCCCTTCTTCGGCCAAATCAATGTGGGGGCTACCGGTAACTTCGGTCTGAAAAACTTCGTCTACAAGCTCGACGGCAATCCGCGCTATGACCTCACCACATTTATGAGTCCCACCGTCAGTGCCGGCGAGTTCCTGGGCGACCTCCACGACAAAAACCGCGCCGACGTCTATATCAACTACAACATCTTCTCCGTGGGCTTCAAGGCGTTCAAAGGCATCAACCTCGTCGAGCTCAATCTGCGCTCCAACACCAACGTGAGCCTGCCCTACGAACTCTTTGAGTTTATGAAAACTACCGGAGCCAAAGAGACCTATCATCTTCAAGACATCGGCGTGCGTTCGCAAAACTATTTGGAATTAGCCCTTGGCCACAGCCACCGTATCAACGACCAGTGGACCGTAGGCGCTAAGCTCAAATTCCTCTTCGGCGGTGCTTATGCCGACTTCTCTGCCGACCAGCTCGACGTCACTATGAACGGCGACCAGTGGCGCATTGTCGGCGATGCCCGTCTCAAGGCCGCCGTGCTCAGCAGTGAGTTTGACTACGAAGACCCCAGCAAGAACGCTCCCGATGGCCGCCGTCGCGTGAAAGGCATTGATGACGTGAGTTTCGGCCTGCCCGGTTTCGGTATGGGCGTAGACCTCGGCGCCACGTTCAAAGTGACCAAAGACCTCACCTTGAGCGCCGCCATCAACGACCTCGGCTTCATCAATTGGAGCAAAGTGAAAAACGCCTCTTCTCGCGGCGACTACACCTTTGATGGTTTCGAAGACATCTATGCCGGCAGCAACAACACCGGCGGCAACAAACTCGGCGACCAGTTTGAAACGCTCGGCGACGACCTTGAAGAGATGTTCTCCGTCTACGATGATGGTGAAGGTAGCTCAAGCCAGGCATTGGCAGCCACCATCAACATTGGCGCTGAATACACTCTGCCGGCCTATCGCAACCTGCGTTTCGGTTTCCTCTACACCAGCCGTCTCCACGGTCTCTACAGCTATCATCAAGGCCTGCTCTCGGCCACCATCCGCCCCGTGAAGTGCCTCGAGGCTTCGGTCAACACCGCCGTGTCGAGCACGGGTTGCACCTTTGGCGCCGCGCTGAGCCTTCGCGCCAAGCACTACAACTTCTTCATCGGTTCCGACCGCATCTTCGGCAAGGTGTCTAAAGAGTTTATTCCACTCAACAGCCTCAACGCCAACGTGACGATGGGTATGTCGTTCCCCTTGCGTTGACAAGCTCGGATAACCTTATAAGCGCATAAGCGCCTCATCACATCAAAGCCCGCCGGCCTCCACTCGGAGAGACGGCGGGCTTTTGTTGTGGCTAAGAGAGAGACAGAAAGCCCTGTCGAGTATGTCTTTGTCGAATTGTTGTGGTGGTTGATGTCTCCCCTTTGTCATACAATCGAGGCCAACGCTCTTGTTGTCGAGCATTGGCCTCGTTGTGGTTTATGAGGCTTTGACCAGCCTCTGATGATTATTCATTCCATGGCGAATCGGCCCATTGTGCATCGTTGCGATTGGTGAGCGCTTCGTCACCGTCCACGTAGTCGGCCGAGTCGTTGGTGCCAATCACTCCCGAAGTGGTGAGGAGCAGGTCGTATTCGGCGTGAAGCTGCACGTTGGCAGATGCCGGCTGTTGATAGGTCTTTTTCATTTTGCTTTTGTTTTGAGTGAATGGAGTCCGATTAGCGGGCAATGAACTTTTGACCGCCTTTGATATAGAGCGAGCCTTGGCGCAGGGTGTTCACGCGGCGACCGGTGAGGTCGAAGACCGGGGCAGCGCCATTGGCGTCGTCGCCGTTCACGGCTGCGTCTATTCCGGTGGACTCGCTGCCGAAGTTGAGCGTGAAGGCACGGCCGGCCTCAGCCGAAACGGCGGCAGGAATATAAGCGCGGTTCATGCCCAGCGTCGAGCCGGGGCGACCTTTATAGAAGGCCAAGCCGTCTGTGCTATTGGCCAAGATATAGTCGCCCTCCACGAGCACGTGGCTGGCGCCGGCCGTGTGAGCAAAGACATTGCTTGAGAGGTCGGCCACCTCTTCGGTGGTCACGGGCACCATCACACCGGTGGTGAAACCAGCTTCACTCACCATCACCACGCCTTGGTTGGCCGGAATGGCTGGGGCGGTAATGGCTTTCATCTTGGCACCATTCTCGGTGTCGGTGGCATAAAAAGCCTGAGCGCCTGCAGGTATCACCGTGGGGAAGGGCGCACTGAAGGTGCAAATGGTGCTACCGGCCTCGATACCTTTAATATAGGTGTCGCTCTCTCTAACTTCCGTCAGGTTGATGTTGTTGGGGTATTCAGCCTCTTCAACAAGAATGGCCGAGGTATAGTTTTCGTTGAAGTAAGGCACCGAAGCTTGGTCGAAAGTACCGGCGGTTTTCACCACGGTATAGGCATACTCGTTGCGATTGCCGATATTGGCCAGTCGACGCGCACGGAAGGTGAGATAGCCGAAGAGTGCCTCTTGCGTGGCACTCACTTGGTCACCTACCGTCATCTTGGCCAGGGTGATGATGGGCCAATCGGTAGCTGTCTCGGTGACGTCGGACGTAGTGCTCTCGCCCGAGTCGGGGTCGGTGGTTGTCACTTGTGCGGTGGTGGAGAAGGGTTGGTTGAAATAGTCGCAATAGCCTTTCACGCTGTTACCGCCGGCAGTGCCGCCTCGCCAAATGAGGTATTTGCCGTCGTTGCATACGAAGATGTATTTACCTTCGCCCAGGTCGCGGCACACGAAGACGGTGGCCTCGGCGGCGGTGGTGGCTGAGTATTTCATACCGGTTTCTTCGCCCTCATATTTGAGATAGCGTTTGGCTCCGGCCTTGGTGACGTTGCCGAAGATGTAGGCTTTGCCGTCTTCGGGCAGTTGGATGTCGGCCGTTGTGGCTTTATAGGCGGTCACGGCGGCGGCAAGGGTGTTGATTGTGGCGTCGGTGTCGTCGGAGGTGCTGCTCTGTGCCGTGGCAATGGCCGTCTGCAGGGTGGTGCGGGCGGCAGCGGTGGCTTTGGGGTAGCCCGGACCTGTCTTGCCCAGGACCTCGTTGGCACTGGCCACACCCACGTTCACGCTCTCGGCTTTGTCATAGAGCGCATAGGCACCACCTGTGGCTTCGGCCACTGTGATGGGGCAATAGATGATGCAGTAGCCGCCAGGTTCTTCTTCAAAGAGGAAACCAATGCGGCCGTCGTTTTGCCAAGTGAGGGTGGAATAGGCCGAGCCGCGGAAGCTCACCTGCTTGCCGAAAGTCCAGTCGGCGGCAAAGGTAGCCGGCGTATAGGTGGTGTTGGGATCAATCTCCTTATACCAGATTGACACATTGTTGCGACGGCTGCCGAGGGGCACGGAGTGCAACATCACGTCTTTCTTCAGACCCGTCTTTTGGTCCATTACGCCTTTGAGCAGATAGATTTCGCCGTTGGTGCCCGAGTCTGAATTGTTGATACCGGTGGCCACAGTGCCCCAAGTGCCGGAGGTGTAGGCATCGTCGCCGGTGGTTGAGGCGAAAGTGAAGAGGTTGAAGTAGCGTCCGCTTCCTTTACGGCTGCTGAGCACGACTGTGCCGTCGGGCAACTCCTCGCATTTGGGCTCGTCGCCGCTTGAAGCCGGACGGTCGGCGATGGTTCCGAGCACATTCCAGGTGTCGCCGAAGTCGTCTGAATAAACCACGCGGTTGCCGTTGTTCTTGGTCCAGAGGGCGGCATAGAGGCGGTAGTAGGCGCCTTTCTTGACCACGCGACTCTGCATGATGCGGCCGGAGCCGATGAAGAGCGATTTTACGGTGGCTGTCTTCACGCCGTCGGTCTCGCTGACGAAGGGCGAATAGAACGCTTCGGTCACTTCGACGGGTTCAGTCCATTCCCAGGCTTCGGTGGCTTCGTTGTAGGTACCCACGACTTTGGCCACGCGGTTGGGGTTGCTTGAGTCAGAGTCGGGGATGTAGTTGCCGTTGTGGCACACGGTCTTTCCGGCCACACAGAACACGACCACCTTGTTGCTCTCACGGTCGGCCACGATGGCAGCATCGCCATAGGCATAGGCGTAGTTGTTGGTGCCGTCGCTGTCTGTGATGCGCGACTCATCACCGTCGCCGTTGGCCAGGAAGGCCTCGGTCGACCACGTGGCGCCATTGTCTTTAGAAATGCGGACCTTAATATCCACCTCGCCATAGCCGATGTCACTGCCACAGGGGCGGTTGTCGGCCACGGCAATGACGTCGCCGTTGAGGGCTGTGGTGATGGCCGGGATGCGATAGGGTTTGCCGTTGGCGTCGGGGGTAGTGAAGATGATGCGGTCGCCGTTGGCGGTGTAGTTGAAGCTAAGGCTTAGGCCTTCTTCCAATGTGAGGTTGGCCATCGACGCGGCGGGATTGCCATTGAGAGACTGCTCGCAGTCGAAGCCGCGATAGGTATAGGAAGAGGCGGTGAAGGGTTTGTCTTTGAAGAGATAAATTGGGGTTTCGGCCAGATTGCCCGTGGGGTTTGAGGCAGTCTGACGGATGGGATAGGTCAGCGTCGTGCCAGCTGAGGTAATCTTGATATCTGCCACGGGGTTGTTTTCAAACGCCGTTCCGGTGACGTTGGCACTCAGTGTGACGGGCTTGGCAGTGTCGACGATGAGGAACTTCCACGTGCTGCCGCCGTCGGTGCTGCTGTAGAATTTCAGGTCGTTGGGTACACCACCGTGAGGATTGAGACCGATGTTGGCCGTGCTGCCCGAAGCCTCAATGGCATAGCCTGAATTGGCCGAGGAGGTATAGTCGGCCAGTTTCCACGACTGGGCGGTGCTGCTGGCGCTGGCGGTTTGCAGGCTCACAGCCTCGCCGCCGGCAGGTGTGCCGTCGTGAGTGATGACCTGTGTCTCGCTGGTGTGGCTGTAGATTTTGAAGTTCTTGTAGTCACCCACGAGACACCAGAGGTGGTCGAGATTAGACGGGTCCACGGTATTGGTGGCAATCTGTCCCGAAGTGTTGCCGGGCAGGGTGAAGCCGTAGGCCGGCTTGCGGGCATTGATCACACGCACCCATTTCTCGCCGTATGCAGACGAGAAGACATCGGGCATAAAACGGATTTCGTATGAAGCATTGGCCGTGCCG
>JAHAWW010000024.1 GCA_018383375.1 Prevotellamassilia sp.
GCACACAAGATACAAGGTATCGGCGCCGGTTTTGTTCCGGCCAACTTTGACGCTTCAGCCCCCACGGCCATCTTGCCCATCGCCGACAACGATGCCATTGCGGCTTCGCGATTGCTGGCTCAGAAAGAGGGTCTGCTGGTAGGCATCTCGTCGGGTGCGGCCCTGAGCGCCGCCATTGGCCTGGCCAAGAAGCCCGAAAACAAAGGCAAAACCATCGTGGCATTGTTGCCCGACACGGGCGAGCGCTACCTCACGACGGTGCTCTATGCCTTCGACGACTATCCCGTCTAACGCTTTAACCGCCCCGTTGCCTTATGTTTGTCATCGCCGATAACCAAGCGCTCACCTCAAAAGGCTTTGAGCAGATGCTGAGCGGATTGGAGGTGCGCCATGCGGCCAACCGCCGCGAGCTGGCGGCATTGCTGAGTGCGCACCCCACGGCCGGTGTCATCTTGGACTATGGGCTGTTTGATTTTGAGGGGCTTCCGGGGCTTTTGGTGACCATCAGGCGTTTTGCCTCTGCGCATTGGCTGATGGTGGCGGCCGAGTTCAATCACGACCTGCTGCAGTTGCTCTCGAGCGAGGCGCGAGTGAGTTTTTTGACCAAAGACAGTGGTGCCGACCAGTTGCACAGCGCCATCGAGGCTTTGAAACGCGGCGAGCGCACGATTTGCCAAGCGGTGACCGAGCAACTCTCCGGCCACACGCCCCAAGCCCCCGACCGCCTCACGCCGGCCGAGACAGAGGTGTTGCGGCTCATCGCACGCGGCATGACGGCACGCGAAATTGCCGAGGCGCGCCACTCGAGTTTCTACACGGTGACGACGCACAAGAAAAACCTTTTCCGCAAGTTGGGCGTTTCGACGGCCTACGAGGCCACGCGCTACGCCATCAGAGCCGGCTTGGCCGACCCCGTGGAATACTACATATAAAACGTGTGATAGAATGAATGCAAACGCCTCCGCCCGAAAGGACGGAGGCGTTTGTGTATGGTCTACTGCCGGCTGGTGGGGGGCAGTGGACGGCGTGTTGCAGAAAAACAGCTCTGCCATTACGTCATCGTCGGCACAACGAGAGGTCAGAGACCGAGGCTTTTGGCCACTTCGACCAGTTCGTCATACCACTCCTCACCAAAGCGGCGCACGAGCGGCTCGCGCAGGAACTTGTAGAGCGGCAAGCCCAGTTCGCGTCCCTTCTTGACTGCCGGTTGGCAGACGCTCCAACGATGGTAGTTGAGCGCCGTCAGACCGTGTGATAGGCGTTTCTCGCGTATGGGATAGAGGCTGCACGAGATGGGCTTGCACCAAGTGGTTTTGCCCTCGCGATAGGCACGCTCTGTGGTGCATAGACAGCAGCCGTGCTCATCGTAACAGGTGAAGACGCAGTCTTTGCCGTCGACGATGCTCGTGACGAGGTCGCCATCGCGGTCGGTGTAGGCCACGCCTTGACGGTCGATGACGGCCTGGGCTGCGGCACCGAGTTGCGGCCAAACGGCGTCGAGCACATTTTCAAGTTCGCCCACCTCGTCAAGGCTAAGCGGTGCACCCGCATCGCCCTCGACACAACAAATGCCGCCGCACACGTCGAGGTCGCAGCAGAAGCACTGGGTGAGGATGTCGGAAGAAAAAATCACATCGCCCACTTGCAGAATGGGCGGAATGGTATTTTGGTGGTCCATGATGGTTGAGCGTTTACCAGTCGATAGGGGTTTGGCCATGAGCCTTGAGATAGTCGTTGGCCCGTGAGAAATGGTGATTGCCGAAAAAGCCGCGATGGGCCGAGAGGGGCGACGGATGGGGCGAGGCCAGCACGAGATGGCGCTCGGGGTCTATCATCTCGCGCTTGCGCTGGGCATAACTGCCCCAAAGCATAAAGACCACATGGTCTCGCTCGGCGGCGACGTGACGAATGGCGGCATCAGTGAAGGTCTCCCAGCCATGACCGGCATGTGAAGCGGCTTGGTGGGCACGCACGGTGAGGGTGGCGTTGAGTAGCAACACGCCCTGACGGGCCCAGCGGCGCAGACTGCCGCTCGGCGGAACGGGACGTCCGAGGTCGTCACTGATTTCCTTGAAAATATTGACCAGCGAAGGCGGCATCTTCACCCCCTCGGCCACAGAGAAACAGAGCCCCTCGGCCTGTCCCGGCTCGTGGTAGGGGTCTTGACCGATGATGACCACCTTGACCGCCTCAAAAGGGCAAAGGTCGAAGGCATTAAAGATGTCTGCACCGGGCGGATAGCATGGGCCGGCCTTATATTCGGACTTGACAAAGTCGGCAAGGGTTTGAAAATAGGGGGCGTCAAACTCGTCTTTGAGACGGATGGCCCACGAAGGGTCTATTCTGACTTTCATGTGGCAGATGGACTGTGGTCTATGCTGCAAAAATACGGATAAGCGCCGAGAC
>JAHAWW010000033.1 GCA_018383375.1 Prevotellamassilia sp.
ATCAACACCTATCTTGAAAGCATCGGCACCACTCCACTTCACGGCGGCAGCAAGCTTTCAGAGCTTATCAATCGTCCACAGATTTCACTTGAAGGCATCGCCAAAGAAGTCAAGGGACTGCAGCAGATTTTTGATGCATTGCAGAACGACAAGGCCGAAATTATCGAAGCCGCTGAAGTCGAAATCAAATATGCCGGCTACATCGCTCGCGAACGCCTCATCGCCGACAAGATGCAGCGGCTTGAAGCCATTCGCATCAAAGGACGTTTCGACTACAACGCCATCACGCAACTCTCCACTGAGGCCAGACAAAAACTCACCAACATTGACCCGGAGACGCTCGCCCAAGCCGGCCGCATCCCCGGCGTTTCGCCGAGCGACATTTCCGTCTTGCTCGTTTTGCTGGGCAGATAAAGAACAGAAGACTTATTGTTTCACGTGAAACATTTAACTTCACAACTGCTCGTTCTCAGTGCGTTAGAGGCAAGCGCTTTTGGCTATGTTAAAGTAATGGTATAAGCACAATCACACCTGTAAGATGGTAACTGAACACAAAGGCAGCAACGCCGAGACGCTTGCGCGTTATCTCAAAGGGATAGTCCACAATTTGCCGGACTGTCCTGGATGTTACCAATATCTTGACGAGAAGGGGGTTGTTATCTATGTGGGTAAGGCGAAAAATCTTAAAAGACGCGTCAGCTCATATTTCAACAAAGACCAACAAAGCAACAAAACACGGCTTTTGGTCACGAAAATCAGAGATATTAAATATGTCGTGGTCAATACCGAAGAAGACGCTTTGCTGCTTGAGAACAACCTCATCAAACGCTACAAACCGAAATACAACGTATTGCTGAAGGACGACAAGACCTATCCTTCGATTGCCATCACAAACGAATATCTTCCACGAATATTCAAAACGCGCCAGCGCTACCTGAAGGGGGCTACTTATTATGGTCCCTACAGCCACGTACCAACAATGTATGCCTTGCTCGACCTTTGCAAGCAACTTTACCACCCGAGGCCTTGTCACGCCACGCTCACCAAAGAGGGCGTGGAAAATGGTAAATATGAAGTCTGCTTAGACTATCACATCCATAATTGTAGCGCACCTTGCGTCAACAAGCAAAGTCGCGAGGACTATATGGACAAAATCAATGCTTGCCGCCGCATATTGAGTGGACAGACAAGCGACGTGGCTCGAGAAATAAAGAGCAAGATGCTGGCTCTCGCCGAAGAAATGCGCTTTGAAGAGGCCGGCGAACTCAAGCGTCAATTGGACCTTATCGAAAACTTCAGAGCAAAGAGCGAGATTGTGTCGCAGGCCCTCCATAATATTGATGTGTTTAATATAGCCAGCGACGAAAAGAGTTCGTATATCAACTACCTTCACATCAACGAGGGCTGCATCAATCAGGCCTTCACCTTTGAATACAAGAAGCGTTTGGACGAAACCGAGGAAGAATTATTGGCCTTGGGCATTGTCGAAATGAGGCAACGCTATCAGAGCAAATCCAAAGAGATAATCGTACCATTTTTGGTCGAACTCCCTGAAGATTACGCCAAGCAAACCATACCGCTCAAAGGCGAAAAAAAGAAACTCCTTGAACTCTCTCAACTCAATGTCAAACAGTATAAATTTGACCGCCAAAAGCAGGCCGAAAAGCTCAATCCTGAGCAAAAAGCGGTGCGTTTGATGAAAGAAATTCAGACCATTTTGGGGTTGCCGTCTCTACCCTATCGCGTCGAACTTTTTGACAATTCAAACATTCAGGGCGAGGATGCCGTGGCGGCTTGTGTAGTTTTTGAAAAGCTCAAACCGGCAAAAAAAGACTATCGAAAATACGTCATTAAGACCGTTACGGGGCCTGACGATTATGCCTCAATGACAGAGGTGGTAAGGCGTCGCTATACGCGTCTTGTAGAGGAGAATTTGCCGCTGCCCAACCTGATTATTGCCGATGGCGGGAAGGGGCAAATGGAGGTCATCAGGCGTGTGGTGGAAGACGAACTACATCTCAACATTCCCATCGCAGGATTGGCCAAAGACGGTAGACATCGCACACGGGAACTGCTCTTTGGTCATCCGCCTTTGACCGTTGGCATGAAGCCAGAAAGCGAACTTTTCCGTCTTTTGACACGTATGCAAGACGAGGTTCACCGGTTTGCCATCAGTTTCCATCGCGACAAACGCTCTAAACGACAGACCCAGTCAGAACTCGACTCCATCGCCGGCATCGGACCCAAAACGAAAGAAATATTACTCAAGAAATTGGGCAGTGTGAAGAAAATCAAGGAGGCCTCATTAGAGGAACTCACTGCATTGGCAGGGACCTCAAAGGGCCAAGTCTTATTCTCACACTTCCACCCCACTCCTTCAGATCAGCATAACCTATGAGAATTGTCATTCAGCGCGTCAGTGAAGCATCCGTAACGATAGAAGGCCATATAAAATCATCTATCCGGCAAGGTTTTTTAATTTTATTGGGCATTGAAGAAGCCGACGAGTGTGAAGATGCCGACTGGCTCATCAAAAAGACCATTGGCCTGCGTGTCTTCGACGATGAAAACGGCGTCATGAACAAGAGCATTCAAGACGTGGGCGGCGACATTATTGTGGTGAGCCAATTCACATTGATGGCTTCTTGCAAGAAAGGCAACCGTCCTTCTTACATCCGTGCGGCGGGCCACGATAAGGCCATTCCGCTCTATGAATACTTTTGCTCGTCATTAAGCCAGGCTTTAGGTAAGGCCGTTGGCACAGGCGAGTTTGGGGCCGACATGAAGGTGGCGTTAGTCAACGACGGGCCGGTAACCATCTGCATCGACACGAAAAACAAAGAATGACCATTATGACCATAAAAGAAGCACAAGAAGCTGTAGACCAATGGATTAAGGAATATGGCGTGAGATATTTCAACGAGTTGACCAATATGGCTATTCTGACGGAAGAAGTGGGCGAATTGGCGCGGATTATGTCGCGAAAATACGGCGAACAATCGTTCAAACCTGGCGAACCCACCAATCCGGCAGATGAAATGGCCGATGTTTTGTGGGTCTTGCTCTGTTTGGCCAACCAGACCGGCGTAGACCTTACCGAAGCGCTTGAGCGTAACATACAAAAGAAGACCAAGCGCGACAAAACGCGCCACCTTAACAACGAAAAACTGAAACCATAACCATAAATAAGAACACGATTATGACCGAACATTGCCATCATCACGACCACGAGGCCGATTGCCTTCACGTCAATCGCTATCAAGAAGCCTTCAACCAGTTCGACACTCACGTCCACGACGAAGACATCCACGCTGCCGTGTGTCGTCTGCTTGAAGAGAAGAAGGCACAATACGACACGCCCGAGGTCAAAAAAGCCCTGCTGGGCACCATCGAACTCACCACGCTCAAAGTGACCGACTCGCAAGAAAGTGTGTTGAAATTTACCGAAAAGGTTAATGCATTTGCCGACGCTCATCCCGAGTTGCCACACTTGGCCACCATTTGCGTCTACCCTAATTTTGCCAAGATTGTGTCTGAAAGTCTCGAAGCCGACAATGTCGAAGTGGCTTGTGTGAGCGGCGGCTTCCCATCGTCGCAAACCTTCCTTGAGGTCAAGACCATTGAGACGGCTCTGGCCGTTCACGATGGCGCCACAGAGATAGACATGGTGCTCAATGTGGGTGCTTTCTTGAGTGGCGACTATGAGACCTGTGCCGATGAGATTGAAGAAATCAAGAGTGCAGCTGCCGAGGCACCGCTCAAGGTCATTCTCGAAACCGGTGCACTGCAGACGGCCGAAAACATCAAGAAGGCCTCTATTCTCTCCATTTACGCCGGCGCCGATTTCATCAAGACTTCTACGGGCAAAATAGAGCCCGCTGCCACGCCCGAAGCGGCCTTGGTGATGTGTCAAACCATTCGCGAATATTACAAGCTCACAGGCACCAAAATCGGCTTTAAGGCGGCCGGTGGCATCAACACAGTGAGCGATGCCGTGGGCTACTACACCATCGTTCGCGAGATTTTGGGCGAAGAGTGGATTAAAGAGGGGCTCTTCCGCATCGGCACAAGCCGTCTCGCCAACTTGCTCGTCAGTGAAATTTTAGGCGAAAATTGCAAACCGTTCTAAAGAGAACAAGCCAGGCGGCTCATATGATATAAATACAACATATAAGCCGGGCATGACATAGAACAAACGCACAACCCGAGGCTGTGACGATACATCTGTCGCCGAAGCCTCGGGTTGGTCTTGTTGATATGGCTGTCTTGTATAAACGAAAATGTGATATGGCATGAGCCAGACCTCGCCTCTCCCCCACTCTTCTCTATACCCAGAAGTTTACCTTTTTCCCAATCACACAATCACGGGCTTGTAAACTACTCATATACAAAACAATATGGTGACTGAATGCTTCAGTCACCTTTAATCACATCTATAAGGTAGGGGTATCAGGCTTTGCGGCCTATTACATACATCAGATACTGTCGGAGGCCTTCTTTGACGGCCGGATTTTGAAAAGCGTCAAGACATTGCTCGGCCTTGGCCGCATATTGTTCCATCACCTTTTGGGCATATTCAATGCCGCCGGATTGTTTCACCATCTCAATCAGGCGTTGAATGTCGTTGGCCGTTGCCTCGCCAGTCTTGACCAATTCGGCGAGACGGTGCATCTCTTGATTGTCTGAGTGGGTCAAGGCATAGAGGGCCGGCAGGGTGAGTTTGCCTTCACGCATATCGTTGCCGGTGGGTTTTCCGATTTGTTTATCGTCGTAATAGTCAAACAAATCGTCTCTAATCTGGAAACACATACCCACGTTCTCGCCAAAAGTTCTTGCCTTCTCTACGAATGCGGCATCTGCTTGCATAGCCACCGCAGCCATTTCGCCACAACAGGCAAACAAGACGGCGGTTTTGCAGCGAATGACCTCATAATAAGCCTGCTCGTTGTATATCTGCTGGCGGATATTGGCCAACTGGGCAATTTCGCCTTCTGAGAGCGTAGCTCCCAAACGCGCCACGACATCCACGCAGTGCAAGTTGCCGGTCATTGCGGACTGTTGCATAGCTGTCGACAAGAGATAGTCGCCCAGCAAAACGGCCATTTTATTGCCATAAACGGCATTGACCGAACCCTGTCCGCGGCGCTCGTCGCTTTCGTCCACCACGTCATCGTGTACAAGGCTGGCCGTGTGAAGCACTTCAAGCGTGACGGCCGAACGATAGGCAGCCATATTCACCTCGCCACACTCTTTGGCCACGAGCAACACGAGCAACGGTCGCATCATTTTGCCACGGCGTTGCTTCAAAAACGAGAGCGCCATACCCAGATAGTCGTCTGAGTGTTTCAGTGCCTCGTCGAAGAGAGTTTTGTATTGCTCAAGTTCAGCCGTCACGGGCTGACGTATAGCTGTGAGTAAATCCATTGAGAGGTGGGCACGAGAAAGGAGTGTTGCGCCCTTTCCAGCGGTTTTTGATAAATTCTGTTAGGATTGCAAAAGTAATAAATTATGGTTATAGAAAGGATTATTTTGCGTATTTTTACCGCATCATTAAAGCCTTTTGTATGAAAAAACTCTATCTCTTAGATGCTTATGCCCTCATCTATAGAGCCTATTATGCCCTGATACGTTCGCCGCGCATCAACTCTCGCGGCGAAAACACTTCGGCCATTTTTGGTTTTGTCAACACGCTCGAAGACATTCTTTCCAAACATTCGCCCGATTTCATCGCCGTGGCCTTCGACCCCGCCGGGCCTACCTTTCGCCACGAAGCCTATGCCGAATACAAGGCACAGCGCGACGCCACGCCCGAAGACATTCGGGCCTCGGTGCCGGTGATTAAAGAAATCATCAAAGCCTACAACATCCCCATCTTGGAGCAGTCCGGCTATGAGGCCGACGATGTCATCGGCACTATGGCCCATCGGGCGGCAGCCGAGGGCTACGATGTGTATATGGTTACCCCCGACAAAGACTATGGCCAACTGGTGCGGCCGGGTGTGACCATGTGCCGACCGGGGCATGGCGGCCCTTTTGAGTTGTTGGGCGAAAAAGAGGTGTGCGAGAAATACGGCATCGCCTCGACGGCTCAGGTCATCGACCTGCTCACTCTTATGGGCGACGCTGCCGATAACATTCCGGGCTGCCCGGGTGTGGGCGAGAAAACGGCGGTCAAACTCATCGACCAGTTTGGCTCGGTCGACAATCTGTTGCTTCACACCGAAGAGGTCAAGGGAGCACTGCGCAAAAAAATCGAGGACAACGCCGACAAAATCAAATTCTCGAAATTTTTGGTCACTATCAAAACCGACGTGCCGCTCACCACGCAGCCGGCCGAACTCGTCCGTCGCGAGGCCGACAAAGAGTCGCTCAAAAAAATCTTTGAGCGTTACGAGATGCGCTCATTCCTCAAACGCCTCTTCCCCGATGAGACACCGTCGGCGCCCAAAGCCCCTCTGATGCGCTCTCTCTTTGACGAAATGCCGACCGATGGCGGGGAAGCGCTCAAAAACTCAAAATTTCAGACGCTCACCGACTGGCCTCATCAATATCATCTGGTTGAAAATGTGGCCGATGCCCGTTTGCTTTGCGAAAGATTATTGACTTTTTCACACGTAGCAATTGACACGGAGACCACCGGCACCGACCCGATTACGGCTCGATTGGTCGGTATGAGCTTCGCGCCAAAGCCGGGCGAGGCCTATTATGTGGCTGTGCCCGCCGAAGAGGTCGAGGCACGCGAGATGGTCGATGTGTTTCGTCGACTCTTTGAGAGTGACGCGGTGGTCAAGGTGGGGCAAAACCTGAAATACGACATCAACATCTTGTCGCGCTATGGCGTCGAACCGTTGGCCCCGATGTTCGACACCATGCTGGCCCACTATGTGGTCCAACCTGAGTTGCACCACAACATGGACTATTTGGCCGAAATCTATCTCAACTACGCCACCATCCACATTGAGCAGCTCATCGGCCCCAAGGGCAAAAACCAAAAAAACATGGCCGACCTTGCTCCGGCCGACATCTGCGACTATGCCTGCGAAGACGCCGACGTCACGCTCCGCCTCATGCCGGTGTTGCAAGAAGAGATGCGCAAATTTGGCGTCGAACGGGTTTTTGAAGCAATCGAGATGCCGCTTATGCCGGTGTTGGCGCGCATGGAGCGCAACGGCGTGTGTCTTGACACCGCTGCCCTGGCCGAAGCCGGCCAACATTTCAAATCGCGGCTCCACGACATCGAAGAGGCGGTCTATGCCTTGGCCGGCCACCCCTTCAACATCACGTCGCCACGCCAAGTGGGCGAAGTGCTTTTTGAAGAATTGCGCATTGTCGACAAGGCACGCAAAACCAAAACCGGCCAATATTCCACCGGCGAGGAGGTGCTCGAATCGCTGCGCCACCGCCATCCCATTGTGGAAAAAATCCTCGACTACCGCGGTCTGAAGAAACTCATCGGCACCTACGTCGACGCACTGCCCAAACTGGTCAATCCCGCCACCGGCCACATCCACACCTCGTTTAATCAGGCCGTCACGGCCACCGGGCGGCTCTCGTCGAGCAACCCCAACCTGCAAAACATTCCGGTCAAAGGTGAAGACGGGCGCGAAATCCGCAAAGTTTTTGTGCCCGAACCCGACTGTGTGTTCTTCTCGGCCGACTACTCCCAAATCGAACTGCGCATCATGGCTTGCCTCAGTGGCGACGCGGCTATGATTAAGGACTTCAACGCTGGTCGCGACATTCACGCCGCCACCGCCGCGCGTATTTTCAAAAAGCCGCTCGACGACGTCGACCGCGACGAGCGACGCAAAGCCAAGACGGCCAATTTCGGCATCATCTACGGCATCTCGGCCTTTGGTCTGTCTGAGCGAATGGATGTGACGAGAGCTGAAGCAAAAGAATTGATAGACAACTACTTCGCCACCTATCCCGACATCCGAACCTTTATCAGCAGCAGCATCGATAAGGCCCGTGAGCATGGCTATATCGAGACACTTTTCGGTCGCCGCCGCTACCTGCCCGACATCAACTCGCGCAATGCCGTGGTGCGGGGATATGCTGAGCGCAATGCTGTCAACGCGCCCATTCAGGGCACGGCCGCCGACATTATCAAAATCGCTATGGCACGCATCGACCGCCGTTTCATCACCGAAGGCATAAAAGCCAAAATGATTTTGCAGGTACACGACGAACTCAACTTCTCCGTGCCGCGCAATGAACTCGACACGGTGAAAAAAATCGTCATCGAAGAGATGGAGATGGCCTGGAAGGGTGCCGTGCCGCTCGTGGCCGACTGCGGCGTGGGCCAAAATTGGCTCGAAGCGCACTGATGGTTCAAGACATGAGTCCTCTCTATTTGTCTTTTTCCCGGCCGCCATTTGTGCTTAACTTTGAGGTATAGATAAAGAGGGACGCCACTCGGCGTCCTTCTTTTTTGCTTTTCAGGCACTTACGGGACTAAGGCCGGTCTTCGCGGGCCTTATGAGAGGAAAAATCAGCCTTATGACAGGCCCGCCCGCAAGGCGTACAACTCATTTTTGGACCTATTGGCCGTCGTGTGAGCCGCCTTCCGGCAAAGCCTTTATTAAGAGAGGTTAAAAATAATCGGCTTTCCCGTCCCACACGACCGCCACTTTTAAACACACCGCAACCATGCGGCAAAATCCACACCGCACAAATGCCTGCGCAGATGGCCATATCCACCAAAAAAGCAGTAATTTTGTGGTCTGCAAAATAAAGAAGAAAATATGAAAATCCTACATACGGCCGACTGGCACTTGGGCAACGTCTTCCACGGTTATGCCCGCATCGACGAGCACCGGCATTTCCTCTCTTGGCTGCTCGACGTGTTGCGCCTTGAGCAACCCGACGCTTTGGTCATTGCCGGCGACGTGTTCGACTCGGCCAATCCGCCGGCCGCGGCCGAGCGCCTGTTCTACGACTTCCTGCTCGACGCCACCGAGGCCGTACACGGCCTGCAGATAGTCGTGATTGCGGGCAATCACGACTCGGCCAACCGCCTCGAAGCCCCAGCCGAACTGCTGCGCACCCATAATGTCTACGTGCGCGGCCTCATCCGCCGCGATGCCGAAACCGACAAGACCGACTTCGACCACTACATCTTGCCGCTCAGCCTGCACACCGACAGCGAGGCCTGCCTCACCTGCCTGGCCGTACCCT
>JAHAWW010000034.1 GCA_018383375.1 Prevotellamassilia sp.
GTGCGGGTGGCAATGCTGCTGCCGTCGCCCAGCATGACGCGGTGGTCTTTGAAGTCGGTCACCATTTTGCCTAAGAGCACATTCACGCCCATGCGGCGCAAATATTTCTCCACTGCTGCCGATGACTCCTCACTCATGGCCGAGAGCAGGCGGCCTCCGGCCTCGATGAGGTAGATGTGCATCAAGCTTGAAGGCAGGTCGGGGTAGTCTTTCGGCAAAACGTAGTTTTTCATTTCCGACAAGGCTCCTGCAATTTCCACACCCGTCGCACCGCCACCCACAATCACGACGTTGAGCAGTTCTTGGCGCTCTTGTTCGCCGGCGCATGTGAGTGCGCGTTCGAAGTTGTCGAGCAGGGCGTTGCGCAAACCCATGGCCTCACTTACGTTTTTCATTGGCATGGCTTCTTCGGCAATGTGTTTGTTGCCAAAGAAATTGGTCGTCGCTCCGGCGGCAAGCACGAGATAGTCATAACTGATTTTGCCAATCGAGGTCTGAATGATTTTGTGCTCGGGGAAGATGGAGCGCACCTCTGCCATACGGAAGTAGAAGTCTTTGCGGCGCTGGAAGAGTTTGCGGAAAGGGAAGGAAATGCTGCTCGGCTCAATGCCTGCCGAGGCTATTTGATAGATGAGTGGAGGAAACTGATGGTAGTTGTTGCGGTCTATGAGGACGACCTGATAATTGCTTTTGCGCAATTTGTTGGCCAGTTTCAAACCGCCGAAACCGCCGCCGACGATGACCACTCTCTTTTTGTTGGATTGGGGAACGTTGAAACTCATAACTGATGAATATGAAGTAAGGTCTGTGTTATTTTGTATGAGGCAAAAACTCTTTTGGGCGGTATTGCCCCTTGTTTTTCGTGAAGCGTCCGTAGTCAATGGCGTGGACGGGACAGGCATGGAAGCAGGCCAGGCAGCCGGTGCAATGTCCCTGCCACTTTGGCTTTTGGTCTGCCCCTATTGCGATGTTGTCTAAAGGGCAGGCTTGTGCGCATTTGCCGCATCCAATACACTTTGGTGATAGGCGGAATTTCTTCTCTTTTACCAAAAAACGGTCAAAAAACCATCCGAGCACGTGTGTCTTGGTCCAAGCGAAGGCGCCGTTTTTGACGTCGACCACTTGCGTCTTTTTCAAGCGAACACTCTCGGCGATGGCGTCAACCCGTCGTGAGGCTTCACGCAGTTTGTCGGCAGTCTCTTCGCTATTGTCAATGTCAAATCCCGGCAGGGCAATATAGGTGTCGGGCATCAGCACCGACCAGAGCGACGTGGCTTGCAGACCGTGGCGCGCGAGTGCTTTCTGGAAAAGCCGGTCGGTGTGCCCGATGTCGTCGCCACAGGTACACACCATATATATATAGGTGTCGGCCGATGTCTTGGGCAGTGCGACTTTTTTGAGAAAGGCTTTCACCACCCGCGGCATGTCCCAGCCATAGACCGGAAAGACAAATCCCAGCCGCTCGCCCTCGGCCAACTCCGGCAGAGCTTTCGGTTGCCAGCTGTCAATCCTGTAGAGATGTTCGCCCGTAGCCTCAGAGAGTCGGCGAGCCACGGCAAGTGTGTTACCCGTGCCCGAAAAACAAATAATCATAAGACAAGTTTTTGTTGGAATACGAAACAATCCTTGAAAACCTTTTCGGCCTCGGGCGTGGGGCGGTCGAAGAGTGCGAAGACGCTGCTGCCGCTACCGCTCATGGCGGCAAAGGTGGCGCCCATATCATAGAGCGTCTCTTTGATGGCGGCAATGGAGGGATGGGCCTTAAACACGCTGTGTTCAAAATCGTTGGCCACGGTTTCACGCCAAGTGTCCACCGGCCGGCATACGGCTTCTGCCAGATTGAAAGGTGCCGGCTGCGGCACCACACCGGCATAGGCTTCACGCGTGGACACTCCGACAGGCGGTTTCACCAACACGAAATGCCAGCCACGGAGCGAAAAACTCAAGGGTGTCATTTGTTCGCCGATGCCTGTGGCAAAGACCGGACGGCTTTTCACAAAAAACGCACAGTCGGCCCCATAGCCGGCCATACGTCGCTCCATCTCTTCGTCGGAAAGCCCCAACGAGAAATGCTCGTTAAGCGTCGTCATCATAAAAGCCGCGTCGCTGCTACCGCCACCGAGTCCGGCGCCGATAGGGATGTGTTTGGATAAATGGATATCGAGCGGCGGCAGGTCAAACTCTTTTTTGAGGTCCATAAACACCCTCACCACGAGATTGTCGGCAGCTTGGCCGTCCACCGGAATGCCCGACAGCCGCAGTTGCCAGTCATCGTCGCTGTTTTGGAGCGGTTGCAGTTCGATGACATCGCGGAGTGGAATGGGGTAGAACACGGTCTCGAGATTGTGGTAGCCGTCGGGGCGGCGTGAGGTCACATACAGACCGATGTTGATTTTGGCGTGGGGGAAGGCCAGCATAAAGACAGCGTTTTGAAGCGTTGAACGGGAGGGTGGAAAGGGTTGGAGCGTGGTGGAGGGCTATGTGAGCCTCACTCCACACTCAGCACGAGGCCCTTGAGATATTCACCCTCGGGGTGGTAGATGTTGATGGGGTGGTCGGCCGGCTGGTGGAGTTGATGGAGGATACGCACCCGTCGTCCGCTTTGAGCGGCAGCGGTGAAGACGGCCAGTCTGAATTGCTCTTTGCTGATGGCTTGCGAACAGCTGAAAGTGAAGAGCAAGCCGCCCGGAGCAATTTTTTCAAACGCAATGGCATTGAGGCGGGTATAGCCTTTAATGGCGTTGCGCACGGCGTCTTTGTGTTTGGCAAAAGCCGGCGGGTCGAGCACAATGAGATCGTAGGTGTCGTCTGGCCGTATATGACCGAGAAAGCGGAAAGCGTCTTCGGCAAAACCTTCATGGCGTGTGTCACCGGGGAAGTTAAGGGCAATGTTTTCTCGCGTGAGGTCCATGGCTTTCGCACTGCTGTCGACAGAGTGCACCAAAGCGGCTCCGCCGCGCATGGCATAGACCGAGAAACCGCCTGTGTAGCAAAACATATTGAGCACTCGGCGTCCTTTGGCGTAGTGTTCGAGCAGTCGGCGGTTTTCGCGTTGGTCAACGAAGAAGCCGGTTTTTTGTCCGCGCAGCCAGTCGATGTGGAATTTTAACCCATATTCTGCGGCTACCTCGTCGCCGTGCTCACCACACAAAAAGCCGGTCTCGGGCTCGATGCCTGCTTTGTAGGGCAGGGTGGTCTCAGACTTGTAGTAGACATTCCGGACAAAGCCGTCGGTCACGCGGACAAGGGCTTTGGCCAAAGCTTTGCGGCAATAGTGCATCCCGACAGAGTGGGCCTGCATCACGGCCGTGTGGCCGTAGAGGTCAATCACGAGTCCGGGCAGTCCGTCGCCTTCGCCGTGAACCAGACGGAAAATCTCGTTGTCTTGTTCGCCCACGAGCCCCAAGGCCTGGCGCAGTCTGAAGGCCTCAGCCAGACGTTTTTCCCAAAAGTCATCGTCGATGTCTTGAGGAGTGAAAGACAAGACGCGCACGGCAATCGAACCGCGCTCATAGTGTCCCACGGCCATAAAACGGCCTTCGTGGTCGGTCACTCTGACGGTCTCGCCCTCTGCCGGTTCGGCGTCGGCTTTGAGTATGGCTCCCGAGAAAATCCACGGGTGAAAGCGTTTCAGACTTTCGGCTTTACCTTTTTTGAGCGTAATGGTTTTCATATCTGGCATGTGGGATGGAATAGCAGTTAAGACGCTGTGGCGGCGGTTTGTGAGACAAGGGTGTAGTTGCCGCTTTCGCGCAGTGTTTTCAATCTTTTGTAGAGTTGTATGCAGGCATAGGCGTCGGTGGCGGCGTAGCGCTGTTGTGCTTCGGTGAGTTGCTGTGCCTCCCAGTTGGAGAGTTGTGCTGTTTTGGAGATGCGTTGTCCGAAGACGTTGGCATAGAGTTTTTGCAGACTCATGTCGGCGACGCCCATTTCGGCGGCATAGTTTTGCAGGTCGACGTATCCGGCGGGGTTGAAGTCAGCGCGGCGGCGCAGTGCTCTGAAGTCGTCGCCGAGCGACAGGCCCACTTTGAGCAGTCGGGTGTCGGCGAGCAGGTCAGTCAGACACCCGGGCAGGCCCATGAGGTTAAGTCGGAAGAGGAAACAGAGTTCTTCGGTTGAGGCTTGTAGCAGGGCCACCTTATAGCTTTGTCCGCGCTGGAAAGAGGGGCGTGTCTCGGTGTCGATGCCGATGAGCGGACTTTGTCTCAACACCTCAACGGCCCGTTTGGCTTCTGCCTCGCCGCAAACGGTGACGATGCGACCTTCAAAAAGCATACGCGGCAGCGTGGGAATGAGTTTTTTGTCGGTATTGATAAAGAGCGTCTGACAGGCGTCTGTGTGGTTCTCTGGTGTCATAAAGATTAGAAATCGTCGTTTCGAGCAAATTGTGTGTCGTGTAGTGCCCGTATCACGCTGAGTATTTTGATGCCCCATCCTGTCTCAAATCCGTCTTTCACTTCGCCAAGCGCGGCGCTCACGGCTTCTTCGTGTCCGTCTTTGACGATTTCCACAAAATCGCGCAGTGCCTGATAGACGTCGGCCAGATATTCGCTGACGGTGCAGAGCACGGGGGTGTCGGAATACTTAAAGTCTTCGACAAAGACGTCGAGGTAGGCGTCGGCATCGGTCATGATGTCGGCCACTTGTGTGCGTATGTAGTCGTAGTCGGCCTCTGTGACACGTCCCGGGTTGAAGCCGTCTGCCGGTTCTTGGGTGGGGAGCATTGAGGCTTTGAGATAGAGCATGGCCAGCAGTGGGCGCATCACTTCGATGAAGCGTGCTCGCGGGGTGCCGCCACAAGCCTCGAGCTGCCGGCAATATTCGGTGGCCACGGTGACGAGTTCGAGCACGGGGCGAGTGTAAAGGTTATGGTGTTCCATGGATGAGAGATGAGGGGTAGTGGGTTATTCAAAACGTATGGCGCGGGCGGGTCTGATGTGTGAAATCATCAGACTCGGTGCCACGAGGGCCAGCGTGCAGACCATGAGTGTGCCGACGGCAATGGCAATGAGCCAGAAGAGGTCGAAGCAGACGGGCACGGCGTCGACGTAGTATTTCGTGCTGTCGAGTGTCACCAGTCCCAGCCAGTCTTGCAGCCACACGACAGCCAGTCCGATGCCATATCCCCAAACCAGTCCGCGGCCGATGATAAACACGGCATAGAGCATAAAGATGCGGCGTATGTGACCGTTGGTCGAGCCCAGGGCTTTGAGCACGCCGATGGTCTGTGTGCGCTCGAGGATGAGTATGAGCAGACCGCTCACCATCATAAATGCCGCCACGCCGAGCATCAGTATCAAGATGATACGCACGTTGAAGTCGAGCAGTTCTATCCATTGCACCACCGAGGCGGTTCGCGGGTTTTCGCGCAGGGTGACGGCGTCGACGGCCTCGGCGTTTTGCTGTCCCCATTTCTGACAAATGGGTTTCACTCTGGTGGCCACGTCTTGGAGATGGGCAAACTGGTCAATGCGCAGTTCGATGGTGCCGGTCTGAGGGTCGGCCCAGTCGTTGAGTTCCATCACGTCGGCGCGTCCGGTCCAAATGAAGGTGTTGTCAAACTGGTCGAAGTTGGTCTGATAAATACCCGTCACGCGAAACACCCGCATCCGGAGCGGCTGGGCAATAAAATAAGCATAGACTTTGCTGCCTATTTTGAGTCCCAGTCGGTCGGCTTGAGCTTTTGAAATGGCCACTTCGCGCGTAGGGTCTTTGTCGGCCGCTTTGGGCAAATGGCCATCGATGAGCATCGACGCAATGAAGGCTGTGTCGTAGTCGCTGCCGATGCCTTTGAGCATGACAGCTTGAAACTGGTCTGTGGTTTTGAGTATGCCCATCTTCTCAACGGTCCGCTCGGCAGAGACCACGCCTTCCACCCGTTTGAGCTCGTCTATCATGGCTTGCGGCGCCGTGATGGGATAAGACTCCGGCGAAGCCAAGGCAGAGGGATTCATCACCTCGATGTGGGCGGTGAAGCCTGCCAGCTTGTTTCGCACCTCGTCTTGAAAGCCTTTCACCACACACACGGCCACAATCATCACGGCCACGCCCATGGCAATGCCGATGGTGGCTATGCGGATGGCCAGCGCACTGGCTCGGCGTCGGCCGTCGTGGCCGGCATTTTTATAAAATCTGCGGGCGATGAAATAGGAAAGGCTCAAACCGATGAATGTTATGATGTAGAGAAAACGGACATCAAGGCCGCCACCGGGACACTGCCGTGGCGGCACGGGGGGACCTTGATGCAGGGATATGGATAAGGGCTGTGTGGTGACGACAGCCCTTGACGCTGAGGCAGCTTATAGTGTGTAGCCCGGATAGGCCTCGAGGGCGTGGCGCAACACTTCGAGGGCGCGGGTGAGGTCTTCTTTTTTGAGCACGTAGGCAATGCGCACTTGATTGCGTCCGGCTTCGGGGGTGGTGTAGAAACCGGCTGCCGGCGCCATCATCACGGTCTCGCCCTCGTAGTTGAAGTCGGTGAGACACCAAGCGCAAAATTTTTCGGCATCGTCTACGGGCAGTTTGGCCACGGTGTAGAATGCGCCCATCGGGATGGGGGAGTAGACGCCCGGTATGCGGTTGAGGCCGTCGATGAGGCATTTGCGGCGTTCCACATACTCGTCATAGACTTCCATGGCATAGGCTTCAGGTTCGTCGAGAGAGGCTTCGGCCACCAGCTGACCAATGAGCGGCGGACTCAAACGGGCCTGACAGAATTTCATCACAGCCTGGCGCACTTCGGCGTTTTTCGTAATCAATGCACCGATACGGATGCCACACTCGCTGTAGCGTTTCGACACCGAGTCGATGAGCACCACGTTGTCTTCGATGCCTTCAAGATGGCAGGCCGAGATATAGGGCGACCCCGTGTAGATAAATTCGCGATACACCTCGTCGGAGAAGAGGTAGAGGTCATATTTCTTCACGATGTCGCGTATTTGGTTCATTTCGCGGCGTGTGTAGAGATAGCCCGTGGGATTGTTGGGGTTGCAAATGAGAATGGCCCGGGTGCGCTCGTTGATAAGGGCCTCAAATTTTTCGACTTTCGGCAGCGAAAATCCCTCCTCGATGGTCGTGGCAATCGTACGGATGACGGCACCTGCCGAGATGGCAAATGCCATATAGTTGGCATAGGCCGGCTCGGGCACGATGATTTCGTCGCCGGGGTTGAGGCACGACATAAACGCAAACAACACCGCCTCAGAGCCGCCCGAGGTGATGATGATGTCGTCGGCCGAGAGGTGGATGTTGTATTTCTCGTAATAGTGGGTCAGTTTCTCCCGATAGGAGAGGAAACCCTGGCTGGGACTGTATTCCAGCACCTTGCGGTCGATGTGACGCAACACGTTCAGACCGGCCTCGGGGGTGGGCAGGTCGGGCTGACCAATGTTGAGATGATAAACGTGAATGCCGCGCTTTTTGGCGTCGGCGGCCAGTGGGGCCAACTTGCGGATTGGCGACTGTGGCATCTCCACAGCCCGTTGCGATATGTGTGGCATTTTTTGTGAGTGTATGCGATTGTCGTTTGAAGCCCTGACGGCGGTCGGCCTTTGGCGGCCGTATTGTCTTGCGAAGTTAGCGAATGCGCCTCGGCGAGCAAAATAAAACTCACGTTTTTTAGAAAAAACGAGCCGTATGACAACCGCAGGTGGCATTTTGGGCGACGCTTTTCGGCTTTTGCGCCTTCTCTCGAGGCGATTTGAGTCTTGTCGCCTCATAGTGTCTTTTGTTTTTGGTCGCTTGAGCATTACCTTTGAGGTAAGAACAAACAAAGGAGGCTCAAAAGGCCTCCTTTTTGCTACTATTCAGTCATTTACAGTCATAAGGACAGTTTTTCGTGTCCTTATTCCCGTCTTTTCTGTTCTTATTCCCGTTGCGAAAAAGTGCTTTGCCGGTTCAAAATAGCCGCTTTCCCGTCGATTTTTCCCCTCAGCCGAGCTATCGCAAAAGTTTTTTGGGGAAAATGAAAGTTGTTGTGTCACACAAGACCCTTGTTTTTGTTGATTTCAAAAGCGGTGTGCCGGGCGGGGGATTACTTGGTTTGCGTGTAGCCCAACTTCCTCAGAATATCGAGTAGGAGCGGCCTTTTGTCGCCTTGAATGACGATGACGCCGTGGTCTACCGAGCCACCCACGCCACACTTTTGTTTCAATAGCCGGGCCAAGGCGGCGAGGTCTGCGTCGGGGCCGACAAACCCTTTGACCAAGGTCACGGTCTTGCCACCCCGGCCTGCACGTTCCATGCTCAGACGCAGTCGTTGTTGCTTCGGTGGCAACAATGCGGGCGCCTCTTCACCATCTTCGGCATAGGCAAAATCGGGGTTGGTGGAGTAGACCACACCGACACGCTGCCGCTTGGGGATGTCGCGCATTGCCTCGTCGACACCACTATCTTCGGCAACGGCCCCAAGCGCCTCAAGCGCAGTTTTCCAGTCTGCCATAATATTCTGATTGTCTGATTTTAACGTTGATGCATTAAACTTTTTCTTTCATAAAAATAAAGCCAACTCTGCCGCGACAGACTTGGCTTCCGGTGGGTTATAAATCGCGATGAATGAAACTGCCATTGGCCTGATGAGTGGCCAAGATGAGCACCTCGGCAATCTGTACGTGTTTGGGCGCACTGGCGGCAAAAAAGGCCACGTCGGCGATGTCGGCACCCGTGAGGGGCTTGATGCCTTTGTAGACTCCCTCGGCGCGCTCGCTGTCGCCGTGGAAGCGCACCGTGCTGAAGTTGGTCTCGACCAGTCCCGGCTTGAGATTGGTCACGCGCACGGCCGACTCGGCCACATCAATGCGCAAGCCGTCGGTGATGGCCTTGACGGCGGCCTTGGTGGCACAATAGACGTTGCCGCGCGCATAGGCTGCATCGCCTGCCACACTGCCCACATTGATGACGTGCCCTTCGTTGCGTTTCACCATGGCAGGCACGATGAGACGAGTCATAGTGAGCAGTCCCTTGATGTTGGTGTCGATCATCGTGTTCCAGTCTTCGGGGTCGCCTTCATATTCTTTGTCGAGCCCGAGAGCCAGCCCGGCATTGTTGATGAGCACGTCGACGTTTTCCCACGGCGTGCCGGCCAAAGAGTGGACAGCCGCTTCAGCCGCTTCGGCATCGCGCACGTCAAAAACAAGGGTTTTCACCTTGGCTCCCTCCGTCTCAAGCTCAGCCTGAATAGAGGCCAGCTTGTCGGCACGCCGTGCGGTGAGTATTAGGTCGTAACCACCTCGCGCAAAACGTCTTGCGCAGGCTTCGCCGATGCCGCTCGTGGCACCGGTAATCAATGCGATTGGTTTCATAAATAAGGGGAATATGCGTTGAAAATTGGTGAATGTGGATTGGGCTTGTCAAACGCGCCGTCAGGCAATGACCAGCAGTTCGATTTCAAAAACGAGTGTGGAGCCACCGGGTATGCCGGGCTGCGAAAACTTGCCGTAGCCCATCTCGGCGGGGATGTAAACCTCCCATTTGTCGCCCACACACATCGCTTGCATGGCGACAATCCAGCCCTCGATGAGGTCGCACAGTCTGATGGCCAGCGGCGCTCCGCCGCGACTGCTGTCGAATTTTTTGCCGTTGATGGTGCGGCCGGTGTAGTGGGCCGTGACAATGCTGCGCGGCGTGGGATGCAGACCGTCGGCCTTGCCTTCGGTCAACACCTTATAATAGATGCCTTTGGGAAGTGGTTTCACGCCTTCTTCGCGTGATTTTGCTGCCAGCCATTCTTTGTTGGCTTCGGCATAAGCTCTTTTGTTCATAGCGTGGTGGGGTTGATGTGGTGTGGCGTCGGGTGAAGCAGCTAAGAGTAGGCTTTCACTTTTTCAGCCAGGTATAGTCCCAACGATGCAACAGGGCGTTGTATTTGCGGTGACCGATAAGGTTGCCGCTGCGGTCGTAGATATCGTAGCGGTTGAGCGTGCGGTTCCATTTCTCGTAAGACTGGAGCGTGCCGGAGCGGTCGCGGCTTTCGCGGCGTCCAAGTGCAGTATTGTTGTTGTCGGTCTGTTTGTCGGTCTGTTGGCCTCGGCGGTCGCGGTTGTCGGTTGTGGGCTGGGTGGCGTCGCGCTCATAGCGCACCAAGCGGCCTGTTTTGTCAAAAAACTCCGTGCGCTTGAGTAGCGCATTGTGTTTGGAATAGCCCACGAGTCTTCCCGAACGGTCGAAAAACTCTGTACGATTGAGTGTTTGGTTGAATTTGCTGTATTGCTGAGCGCCAGCCATGCCGGTCAAAAAGCAGAACAATACAAAGGAAAATAACCGTTTCATCGTTGTTAGGTTTGATTGATGAAGCAAACTTACGGCAAAACCGCCAAAAGAGGAAACATTTTGCCCTAAAAACGTACCAAACCGACAGTTCCACCACAATAATATAATAATGTACGCGCGCGCGAATTAAATAAGGTACTTCAGCGTCAGGAAAAGAAAAAATGATGCAAGGCGTGGCCGGAATGAAAAATTTTATTAACTTTGCGCCGCCTTTATGAGGCATAAGCATTCAATTCAATTATTCATTTACAAAACGTACCCATTACACTATGATGAATCAGTACGAGACCGTTTTCATTATGACTCCCGTTTTGTCTGAACCTCAGATGAAGGAAACGGTCGAAAAATTCAAAGGAATCTTGACCGCCGCCGGCGCCGAGATTATCAATGAAGAGAACTGGGGACTTAAGAAGATGGCCTACGCCATCCAGAAGAAGAGCACAGGTTTCTATGCTCTGCTTGAGTTCAAGGCCGGTCCTGAAGTGGTTGACAAACTTGAAGTAGCCTATCGTCGCGACGAGCGCATCATTCGCTACCTCACAGTGAAGCTCGACAAATTTGCTGCACAGTATGCAGAAAAACGTAGACACAACAAAACCAATAAGGAGGACTAAACCATGGCACAAACTCAATCTGAAATCCGTTACCTCACTCCGCCCACAGTGGACGTGAAAAAGAAGAAGTATTGCCGTTTCAAAAAGAGCGGTATCAAATACATCGACTATAAGGATCCCGAATTCCTCAAAAAGTTCCTCAACGAGCAAGGTAAAATCCTGCCCCGCCGCATCACCGGAACTTCTCTCAAATATCAGCGCCGCGTGGCCCAGGCCGTAAAACGTGCCCGTCACCTCGCCTTGCTGCCTTTCGTAACCGATTTGATGAAATAATTTATAGGATAAGATATGGAAGTCATTTTGAAACAAAACGTTCATGGCCTCGGCTACAAGGACGACATCGTAAAAGTGAAAGACGGCTATGGCCGCAACTACCTTATCCCCACCGGAAAGGCTGTCATCGCTTCAGTTTCAGCCAAAAAAAGCTTGGCTGAAGAACTCAAGCAACGCGCTCACAAGCTCGAGAAAATCAAAAACGACGCTCTCGCTCTCGCTGAGAAACTCGGTGGCATACAACCCATCGTCATCGCTACCAAAGTCAGCGCCAACGGTGCCATCTATGGCTCTGTCAACGCTACACACATCTCTGAGGAACTCGCTAAGCAGGGCTTCGAAATCGACCGCAAGGCTATCGACCTCAAAGACGTTAAGGCTGTCGGCACATACAAAGCCGTGGCTCACCTGCACAAGGAAGTCAGCGTAGAAATCCCCTTCGAGGTTGTGGCTGAAGAAGCCTAATCGCGCGGATAAGAGGCCTTGAAATAAGGCTCAACCATATTCACTGCCTGCTCTGATGGTGCCCAAAAGGCGCTGATTGGGGCAGGCAGTTTTGTGTGTTTATTGGCCGTAGCATTTGCCCTTTGAGCTTTTTGTCGCATCTTTGTGTGGCCTTTTGCCTTGAATGATAAAACAACGACGATTGTTTCACATGCGTTATTTCATATATCTCTCTTACGACGGCCGTGCCTATCACGGTTGGCAGGTGCAACCCAACGCCGAGAGCGTGCAGGGCGTGCTTAATCGCGCACTGACCACTTTGCTGCGCCGCCCGACGGAAGTGACCGGCGCCGGACGCACAGACACGGGGGTGAACGCTGCCTTGATGGTGGCCCATTTTGATACCGAACAGCCCCTCGACACCCTAAGACTGACCGATAAACTCTGCCGCATATTGCCGCCCGACATTGCCGTGAGCCGCATTGTGCCGGTCAAAGAAGAAGCTCACGCCCGATTTACGGCTACAAGCCGCACCTACCACTATCACGTCTATACGGAGAAAAATCCCTTCCGCCGACACTATGCCGTCAGACTCTTTTTCCGTCCCGACTTTGAGCTGATGAACCGTGCCGCCGCCTTGTTGCTTCAGACCGAAGACTTCACCAGTTTCAGCAAACTCAACACCGACGTCAAGACCAATATCTGTCACGTCACGCGAGCACGTTGGACAGAGACAGAGCCCGGCCTTTGGCGTTTCGAAATCACCGCCGACCGCTTCTTGCGCAACATGGTGAGAGCCGTGGTCGGCACCCTGCTTGAGGTGGGTCGCGGCCGCTTGACGGTGGAGGGCTTCAAGCAAATCATAGACAGCAAAGACCGCTGTGCGGCTGGCGAGTCGGTGGCCGGTCATGCCCTTTCGCTCGTTGACATTGCCTATCCCGACGACATTTTCCTTACTGAACCGACTCTCGTGGCAGAATGAACAAGATGCAGACGAGACACGACATTTTTTAGACTTATCAAACCTGTATTTTACCTATCTCACCTAAATTTTCATGAAAAACATACGTTTCACTCTCCTCACTTTTTTGATTGCTGCCCTATTTTGCAGCACTGCCGCGGCCAAGACCAACCGGGTGGTGCGCCTCTCTGACTATGGCATCAAACCCGGCACAGACGATGGACGG
>JAHAWW010000038.1 GCA_018383375.1 Prevotellamassilia sp.
CCGTCAGTGTCCTACATTTGACTTGATTTTGAGCAAAATTGCCTCAATCTGTGAGCCGAAAGCCGGACTCGAACCGGCGACCCTTTCATTACGAATGAAATGCTCTACCGACTGAGCTATTTCGGCAACTTAGGTCTCTTTTTGCGACATTTGAAAAGAAGCACAGAGGGCGATTTTTCAAATGCGATGCAAAGATATGAAGTTTTGTGAAATACGCCAAGTTTCTTTGACGTTTTTCTCTTTAGAGACCTTTAGTTCTTTGTTCTTGGGGATATGTTCTTGGGGATTTGATTGCGAAGCACGGGAAAAGCAACTCACTTCAAGCCGATGATGACCAAGCGGGCCGTGTGGCTGTCGCGATTGATGACGAGACGTACATCGACGCTGTGGTCGCTCTGTGACTTAAGCTTCAGGCCACGCTTAGTCAGTGCCATACAGTTGGACTGAGCGGTGTCTTGGGCCATTGGAGGATAGTCTTCACGATAATAGCCATAGTCTTCGTCGCTGAGATAAATCTCGTCGGGACAGGCCTGCCACGACGTAGAGGCGGTGTCGGCCAACTGGCGGTCTATGGCTGCGTAGACGTTGGGCATTTCGGCCTTCTTGAGTTGCAGTTCAAAGGCATCGGCCGCGATGCCGTCTTTTCCGACGTAGTCGATGGTCTCCACCGGCAGGGCAATGTCTGCCTTAAGCGCCTCAACCGCTTCACGGGCCGTGTCTTCGAGCGAACCATGTTGCTGCTGAATGTGATGGTTTAAGGTCAGACAAGAGAACAACCAAATGACAAAGGGCGAGAGGAGCAGGAGCAAAATGCGCAGGCTCCAACGCTGGAGGCGCCAAACGGCCGACAATACCAAATAGACCGGTGAACAAATCCACCAGGCCAGGGCGCAGAAGAATGCACGGGTGCGCACACGCTTGATGCTTTGGCGGACATCGGTGTCGGCGCTATGAATTGTCGGTGCGGTGCCGTAACGGTTCACCTCGGTCTGGCCACGGCGGAAGAGCAACACGATATTGTAGAACGGGATGTAGAAGAGCCAGCCCGTCTTGCCGGTGTCGTGAGAGCGCTTGATGCCTTGAGCTGTATAGGCCCAGCAGGCCACAGCCAAGGCGCCCAGCATGATGCGATGGCTGACGGTTTGTGCGGCTTCTGGTCCCACCCACAACGCGGCCAGTTCGGTATAAACCGAAGCCATATATCCCACAAGGCCGAGCAAGGCAAAGACCAAGTGAGAAAGGAGGAACTCCAAGCGTGTGATGCGGCCGCGGAAAGAAAACGGCCGTGCAAACAACCCGACGTTGCGCATTGGCGGATTGTCGAATTCTTGAATTTCGCCATCCTCGTCATTGACGTCGGCCGTTTCGTCTATTTCAGGCAGAGGCGGTAACGTCGGCGACGTATTCGTGTCGGGCAATGGCGGTAACGGACGTTGGTCAGGCTGTTGTTGCTCGTTCATAGTTGTTGCGTTCAGTCAGTTTTTTCTGTATTGAAAAAGACACTGAGCCACTCCTATATATATAATAGGAGTGCTCAATGTGAATATGGGCAGCTGATTTATGAAACCAGTTCGAGGGTGTCTGAGGCGATGAGGAGTTCTTCGTCTGTCGGCACGACCACCACTTTGACGGGGCTGTCGGCGGTAGAGATGATTTCTTCTTCGCCAAAGTTTTTCTTGTTTTTCTCTTTGTCGAGTTTGATGCCGAGACATTCGAGTCCGCCGGCTGCATTCTGCCGGATGTCCCATTGGTGCTCGCCGACGCCGGCGGTGAATACCACCACGTCTACGCCACCCATGGCAGCGGTATAGGCACCGATGTATTTCTTGATGCGGTAGGCATTCATTTTGAGTGCCAGAGCGGCCCGTTCATTCCCTTGTTTGATGGCCTCTTCAACCTCGCGGATGTCGCTCGACACGCCGCTGATGCCTTTCACACCGCTCTCTTTGTTGAGCAGGTCGCTCATTTGGTCGGGGGTGAGGCCTTCTTTCTTCATGATGCTTAACACTGCTGAGGGGTCAACGTCGCCCGAGCGTGTGCCCATCATGAGTCCTTCAAGCGGTGTGAGGCCCATAGAGGTGTCTACGCACTCGCCGTTTTTCACTGCCGACACCGAGGCGCCGTTGCCAATGTGGCAGGTGATGATGCGCGTTGATTTGGGGTCACAGCCCAGGAATTTGCACACACGGGCAGAGACGAAGCGATGGCTGGTGCCGTGAGCGCCCCAGCGGCGAATGTTGTTGTTTTCGTAATATTTATAAGGGACGGCATACATATAGGCCTCGGCCGGCATGGTCTGATGAAAAGCCGTGTCGAAGACAAACACCTGCGGCAGTTTGGGCAACATCTGCTTCACGGCCACATAGCCTTTGAGATGGGCTTCGCTGTGGAGCGGTGCCAATTCCATATATTGTTTCCACTCTTCAAGCATGGCGTCGGTGACGACTTGGCTCTTGGTGAAGCGTCCGCCTGCCACGATGCGGTGGCCTGCGGCGGAGATTTCGTCGAGGCTCTTGATGGCGCCGTAGGTGGGGTTGAGCAGGGTGTCGAACATGAGTTTGATGCCCTCGGTGTGAGTGGGGCACGGCGACTCTATGATTTTGGTTTCGCCGTTGATTTTTGTTTTGAGGAATGAGCCTTCAAGACCGATTTTCTCGATGCCTCCGGCAGCGAGCACGCTCTTGTCGTCCATTTCGTAGAGTTTGTATTTGATAGAACTGCTACCGCAGTTGATGACCAATATTTTCATTTGTTTTTGGCGTGTTGTGAGGTTGATGGATTAGCAGCCTGCTTTGGCGGCAATGGCTTGGTTGGCGGTGATGGCTATCATTTTGTAGACGTCGTCGATGGAGCAGCCGCGCGAGAGGTCGTTGACGGGACGGGCAATACCTTGAAGGATGGGTCCCACAGCCGTGGCGTGTCCCAGACGCTGCACGAGCTTGTAGCCAATGTTACCCACCTCGAGACTGGGCACGACCAAGACGTTGGCCTTACCGGCAATGGGGCTGCCGGGAGCTTTTGAAGCGCCCACAGAGGGCACGAGAGCGGCGTCGGCCTGCAACTCGCCGTCGATGACGAGGGCGGGGTCCATTTCTTTGGCAATGCCGAAGGCTTCGACCACTTTGTCGACCACTTCGTGTTTGGCCGAGCCTTTTGTGGAGAAGCTCAACATGGCCACACGCGGCTCGATGCCGGCCACGGCTTTGGCCGTGCGTGCGGTGCAGATGGCGATTTGTGCCAGCTGGTTGGCATCGGGCACGGGCGTCACGGCTACGTCGCCCATCACGAGTACACCATTGTCGCCGCACTCAGGAGCGTGGGTGAGCAGCAACATGGCACCGCTCACGCAGGTGATGCCCGGGGCGGTCTTGATGATTTGAAGAGCGGGACGGAGCACGTCGCCGGTGGTGTTGCGTGCACCGGCCAACTGGCCGTCGGCTTCACCGTTTTTGATGATGAGGCAGCCCAAATAGAGCGGGTCGAGCACTTTCTTGCGTGCCTCTTCGATGGTCATGCCTTTTTTCTTGCGCAGCTCGCAGAGCAGTTGGGCATATTCTTCGGCCTTGGGGTTGTTTTCGGGGTCGATAATGGTGGCTTTGCCGATGTTGCCAAGTCCCCACTCTTTGGCGAGGGCATGGATTTCGTCGGGATTGCCAATCAAAATCAGGTCGGCCACGCCGTCTGTCAAGATTTGATTGGCTGCTTTGAGGGTGCGTTCTTCCGTACCTTCGGGCAAGACGATGCATTGTTTGTTTGCCTTGGCCCGAGAAATAAGTTGTTCAACGAGTTCCATATATGAGTGAAAAAAATGAGTTTATAGTATGCTGCAAAATTAACAAAAAGAATTGGGATGGCGGTGTATCGTTTGATTTCAATTCGATGACAAAAAGTGAAAAACGCAGATTGCCGACTCGGCCGGCGGATATCGTCTCGTGAATAGCGCTGTGGGCCTGCGGTCGATGGTTGTGGCTGATGGGTCGGCGAGCGTGGATTTGTCTTTTTTCGTGGCCGTTTTTTTGACTATTTTTGGGTAAGCACAGAAGAGAGGGGAGGCCGCCGGGCCTCTTTTTTTGAGTTTCAAGGCGTTACGGCGATAAGGACAGCATTTTCGGGGCTTATGGCAGGAAAAACGGGGCTTATTCCCGTCGACAAACAGACGGTGTGAGGTGTTTTTTTGACGGCGACGAGTCGTTTTGGGGCCTATTTCGAGGCAGAGAGAAATCATTTGAAAAAAATCTGACTCAATTTTGTCTCTTTCGACCACCGTTTTTGTACAACTGCCGAGGCGATTTGTCGGTGCCAAAACGTGTTTTTTCAGAAAAACGAGCTTCGGCTGACTCAGAATGTCTAACTTTGAAGTCATACTTCGACGTTTTAACCACACCACATCACGATTAGCCATGGACATCACTCATATCATTGCCTCAAGGCTGGGTCTCTCGCAGCGGCAGGTGGAGGCCACGGTCAACCTGCTGACTGAGGGGGCCACCATTCCCTTCATCAGCCGCTATCGCAAGGAGGTTACGGGCGGGCTCAACGAGGTGCAAATTGCCCAAATCAACGACCTCAACGACCAGCTCACAGAGTTTGAGCGACGCAAAGCCTACATCATCGACACGATTGAGGCCCAGGGCAAACTCTCCGACGAACTGCGTGAGCGCATCGAGGCCTGCGAAGAAGCCGGTGCGCTTGAAGACCTCTATCTCCCCTTCAAGCCCAAACGTAAAACGCGTGCCGAGGCAGCGCGACAAAAAGGCCTCGAGCCACTCGCCGACTGGCTCATGCGGCGTCAAAGAACCAATCCTGAGACAGAGGCCGGCAAGTTTGTGACCGACGAAGTGCCCAATGTCGAGGCGGCTCTGCAGGGTGCCAAAGACATCATCGCCGAACGCATCAACGAGAACGACCAGACGCGGCAGGCCGTGAGAAGTGCATTCAGGCGCTCGGCTGTCATCACGTCCAAGGTGGTGAAGTCTAAAATGGGCGAGGCCGGCAAATACCGCGACTACTTCGACTGGAGCGAGCCGCTGCGACGCTGTTCGTCCCACCGCTTGCTGGCCATGCGCCGGGGCGAGGCCGAGGGCTACCTGCGCGTAGACATCTCGCCAGCGGCCGAAGATGAGTGTCTGCAACGCCTCAAGAAACATTACGTTCACCCGCAATCGTCCACGGCACACCAAGTCGAGGAGGCCGTCGACGACGCCTACAAGCGCCTGCTCAAGCCGTCGATTGAAAATGAGGCGGCGGCCGAGAGCAAGGCCAAAGCCGACGAGGCCGCCATCAGCGTGTTTGCCGAAAACCTGCGCCAACTGCTTCTGGCGGCTCCGCTGGGACAGAAACGCATCATGGGCATCGACCCGGGCTTCCGCACGGGCTGCAAATTGGTGTGTCTCGACGCACAAGGCAATCTGCTTCATCACGAAACCATCTTCCCCCACGAGCCTCGCCGCGAGTGGGGACGATCGGTGTGTCGCGTGGCCCAACTGGCCGACCGCTTCGCCATCGAAGCCGTAGCCGTGGGTGGCGGCACTGCCGGACGCGAAACAGAAGCCCTCATCAAAGAGGTACGTCTGGAAGGCGTCGACGTCTTTTTGGTGAGCGAAGACGGGGCTTCGGTCTATTCGGCTTCGGCTTTGGCCCGCGAAGAATTTCCCGACCAAGACGTCACCGTGCGCGGAGCCGTGAGCAGCGGTCGCCGACTGGCCGACCCCCTGGCCGAGTTGGTCAAGATTGACCCCAAATCTATCGGCGTGGGACAATACCAGCACGACGTGGATCAG
>JAHAWW010000042.1 GCA_018383375.1 Prevotellamassilia sp.
TCACGGGGCTGCGCGACCTCTTCACGCCGCGCGAAAGACGAAAAAACAAGGCCGGCACACCCTCTCCATAGCGAAAAAATCGGCCGCGAGCCTTGCATAGTCTGACGAGAAACGTTAATTTTGCACCTGATAAACGACCAGGGAAAGATGCCGGAGTGGTCGAACGGGCCGCACTCGAAATGCGGTGAACGGGTAACTGTTCCGGGGGTTCGAATCCCTCTCTTTCCGCTGTGGGGCAATTTTCACCACATGGTTTCGGGCTGTCACAGAGCGTGGCGGCCCGAGATTTTTTTTGTGTCAATGTCGGGCGAAAGGGTGAGCCGGGGGGGAGGTGTTTAGTCTGTTCAAAACCGGCCGTCGGCCGTGACAAACAGGGCTGAAAAAAAGTGGCTTGGGTTTCAATCGCGCCGCCGATGAACCATTTTCGGGCGCAGACGGCGGTTTGTCGTTCGCGGAACAAGGACAAAAATTGGTGGCATAAGGACAGAAATTTCTGTCATAAGGACACGAATATTTTTCTTTAATGCTATAATTGTCTGAAAAGCAACAAAGAAGCCGGTCTTAACAACCGGCTTCTCCTTCATACCTCAAATATACGGTTTGATTGTCTGGCGACAAAAGACAAAAAACGGGGCTACTCACGGCCGGCTTAGCGCTCGGCTCGCATGGGATTGTGCAGGAAATCGTCGTAGGCCAAGGCCAATCCCTCGCGGAGCGAGGTCTTGGCGGTCCAGCCCAGACGCGTGGCTTTGGACACATCGAGCAATTTGCGCGGCGTGCCATTGGGCTTGGTGACGTCCCAAGTGATGCGACCTTTATAGCCCACCGTTTCGGCCACCAACGTGGTGAGCTCGCGGATGGTGAGTTCGCGGCCCGTTCCGGCATTGACCGTCTCCGAACCGCTGTAGTGGTTCATCAAGAACACACAGAGGTCGGCCAAATCGTCGACATAAAGAAATTCGCGCAAGGGCGAACCATCGCCCCAACAGGTCACCTCTTCGAGCCCGGCCAGTTTGGCTTCGTGAAAACGCCGAATGCGCGCAGGCACCACATGGCTGTGGGGGGGATGATAGTTGTCGCCCGGCCCGTAGAGGTTGGTGGGCATCACGCTGATAAAGTCGGTGTGGTATTGGCGGTTGAGATATTCGCAATATTTCAGTCCGGAAATCTTGGCCAAGGCATAGGCCTCGTTGGTGGGCTCGAGAGCTGAGGTGAGGAGGCAGCTTTCGGGCATGGGCTGAGGGGCAAGGCGCGGATAAATGCACGACGAGCCCAAGAATTGCAGTTTGCGCACACCGCTCTGCCAGGCCGAGTGAATGACGTTCATCTCGAGCGCCATGTTTTGATACATAAAGTCGGCCGGGGCCTCATTGTTGGCCACAATGCCGCCGACTTTGGCTGCTGCCAAAAATACGTAGTCGGGACGTTCGTGCTTGAAGAAGGCCTGCACGTCGGCTTGGCGCGTGAGGTCGAGCTCGGCGTGTGTGCGGGTGATGATGTGGGCGTAGCCATGGCGCCTTAAGGCGCGGACTATGGCCGAGCCCACCATGCCGCGGTGGCCGGCCACATAGATTTTGGCGTTTTTCTCCATCTCTTTGTGAGGCTTAGATTATTTGACAATGCCTTTTTCGAGATACTCGGCCAGGTTGGTGCGCACACGGGCGGCGGCGCCATCGGCAGCCACCTTGGCCATGTCGTGCTCCACCATGATGCGGACCAATTCCTCAAAAGGCGTCTTCGACGGGTTCCAGCCCAATTTGGCGCGTGCCTTAGTGGGGTCGCCCCAGAGATTGACCACGTCGGTGGGCCGATAGAAGTCTTTGCTCACGGCCACAAGCGTTTTGCCAACAAGGCGGGCAGAGGCTCCGCCGGAAACCGAGCGACAAATGCCGCGCTCGTCGAGACCGGTGCCCACAAACTCGAGCTCGATGCCGGCATGACGGAACGCCAGCGCGACAAACTCACGCACGGAATGTTGCACGCCGGTGGCAATGACGAAGTCTTCGGGCGTGGGGTGTTGGAGTATGAGCCACATGCACTCCACATAGTCTTTGGCATAGCCCCAGTCGCGCAGTGAGTCCATATTGCCGAGATAGAGACAGTCTTGGAAACCCTGGGCGATGCGGGCGGCAGCAAGGGTGATTTTGCGGGTGACGAACGTTTCGCCACGACGCTCACTCTCGTGATTGAAAAGGATGCCCGAGCAGCAAAACATATTGTAGGCCTCACGATATTCTTTGACAATCCAATAGCCATAAAGTTTGGCCACGGCGTAGGGTGAATAGGGGTGGAAAGGCGTATTTTCGTTTTGAGGCACTTCTTCGACCTTGCCATAAAGTTCGGATGTGGAGGCTTGATAGATGCGGCAAGTCTTTTCGAGATGGCAGGCACGCACGGCTTCAAGCACGCGCAATACGCCTGTGGCGTCGACGTCGGCGGTGAACTCGGGCGAATCAAACGACACCTGCACGTGGCTCTGGGCTGCAAGGTTGTAAATCTCGTCGGGACGCACGGCATCGACCACTTTGACCAGCGACATCGAGTCGCCGAGGTCGCCATAGTGAAGGTGGAACCCTTCACGGCCTTCAAGATGGGCAATGCGCTCACGATAGTCTACAGACGAGCGGCGGATGATGCCATGCACGGCATAGCCTTTTGAAAGCAAAAACTCACTGAGGTAACTGCCGTCTTGGCCTGTCACGCCGGTGATGAGGGCTGTCTTTTGTTTTTTCATGATATAAGCGGTTTTTAGAGGGTGTGTCAAAATAGTCATTTGGGATGCAGCCCCCGAAGCTGCGTCAGAATAGCTAAGATGCAAGGCGCCAAAGGATAGGGGTGCGGTTTTTTATGTCGTTTCTGCCACCTTTTCAAAGAAAGGGCAATGGCAGCCTCTGCCCTGCAAGGATGAGGGCGCAGGGCGTGGTGCTGAAGTGTATGGCCAAGCCCAAATCTGACAGCAAGGCAGCTGATTGGCTATGATGACACACCGCCCCCTGAAGAAAATTAGTCGTAATACTCGTGACGG
>JAHAWW010000045.1 GCA_018383375.1 Prevotellamassilia sp.
AAGCGCCATTTTTGAACAAATGAGCGACTGACAGACGACTTACAAGCGTTCCAGTCGCTCAAAGGGCGCAGCGAGGATGTCGCCGAGACGGGTCTGGGTTTGGCTTGCGGCTTGGGCCAACTGGGCCGAAAAATGGGTAGCAATGCTGCCGACGAAGCCCACGGGCAGGTCGGGACGGCCATAGAGCGAGGCTTGATGAAGGAAAAAGCGTTTCATTTCGTCTACGACCAAGGCCTCCACCTCTGGACGGTCAATGTGGGCCGACAAAAACGGGCAGAGCGAGGCCAAAAAGCGGTTGGGCGGAACAACGGGGCCTGCGCCATAAGCCTGTGCCGGACGATAGACGCGCTCGATGATGGTGTCGACGGTGAGTGACGTTTCGTTGAAAAATGTTTGGCAAAGCTGCTCCGGCCAGATGCCTCGACACACATTCACCACCAAGCGGCGGCCGAGGCTGGCCCCACTGCCTTCATCGCCAAGTATGAAACCCATTGGCGGAACACTGTTCACCACACGGCCGCCTTCAATCTGTGCACTGTTACTCCCCGTGCCGAGAATGCAGGCAATGCCTTGGCCTTCGCCAAAAAGTGCACGGGCGGCACAGACAATGTCGCTCTCGACCTTGATGTCGGCCTCGGGCCAAACGGCAGCGAGCAACCGACTTGTGCGCGCTATCTGGCAGCCACGCTGACCGGCACCGTAGAAACGGATGGCCATCCCGGCTGACGAGATTTTGTCTGCATGGTTCGTAAAACCGTCAAAAGCATTCAGACGAGGCACCACTTCGCCCGTAAGTATCGTCAGAATGTCTTCGTCGGAAAGCATGAAGGGGTTGATGCCGGGAGTGCGGAAAGCGAGCAAGGGAGTTGACGCATCGAGAGTAGAGACCAAGGCCCAGTCGGTCTTGGTGCTAACACTGTCGGCAATGAGATGGAAAGTGGGCATAAGGAATAATGAGTGATGTTAGTCGGTCACGACGTCGTCCATAAGGATGTCGTGAGGCTCGGTGGGGAGAGTGGGGAAGAGTTGGTAGCGAAAGGCACATCCCACCTTTTTCACTCCTGTGAAATCGGGATGGCTGAGCAGCCGGTCGTAGTATCCGCGGCCTCGGCCCAGTCTTTGGCCGTGGGGCGAGAAGGCCACACCCGGCACGAGTGCGCAGTCGATGGCCGCAAAGTCGGTGAAAAGCTGACCGGTGGGTTCGGTGATGCCAAATGCGCCGACAACAGACTCTTGTGGCGTGGTGTAGACGCGCAACCAAAGGTCGTCGCCCACCACCGACGGCAGCAAAACACGACGCCCCTGTGCGATGAAATGGCGAATAAGCTCAAGGGTGTCGGGCTCATCGGGCAAGGCGGCATAGAGCAATACGGTCTGAGCCGAGGCCAAATCATGGTGGCTCAGCAGATTGGCCGCAATGCGACATGAAGCCACGGCGCGCGCTTCGGGCGTCATGGCTTGCTTGGCAGCTTTCACAACACGGCGAATGTCCGCTTTCGTGGCCATAGAGCTAAAGTCTTGTTGAAGGGCAAAGAGGGTACAGCGCCGGCCACAAACATAGGGCGTGTCCACTTAAAGGCACATGCGGTCTTTTGTCCGGCGCTTGCGGGCGTGAGTTTGGGGAAGGCCTCACCACTTCTGAGAATGCGGAGTGCCTCGATGATGGCTTGGTCGCTCACACTGAGCCACTCTGATGCCGAACGCGTTGAGATGATTTCGTCGATGACATTGGCACAGAGCGTTTTGAAGATGAGGTCGTGCGACTCACGTATCATATTGTTGCGCCGCTTGATGCCAGCTTTGGAGGCAAAGACGGCAAGTTGCTCCACAATATTCTCTTTTTTCAAGAAACGTTCCACCTCGGCCGCTGTCATTTGGGCCGAAAGTTTGCCGCGGTAACGGTCGGTGATTTCATAGGCAAACTCGCTAAGCACACCGCTGAGGTAGACGTCGCGATACCACGACGTGATGCCGAGCGTGTCGCGAGGAATGAACACATCCGGGATAATGCCGCCACCGCCATAGACCACACGGCCTATGCGGGTGTGGTATTTTTCGCCGGAAGTTTTGATGCTGTCTCGACTGAAATACTCGCCATGCTCGGCACGGGTGAGGAGGTCCATTTCATACTCTTCCTCGTCGCCGGGTGTATAGGGTTTCTGCACACAACGCCCAGAGGGGGTGTAATAGCGCGCTTTGGTGAGACGAAGCATAGAACCATCGCTAAATTCAATGGGCACCTGCACCAATCCCTTGCCGAAAGTGCGTCGGCCGACGATGGTACCGCGGTCGTTGTCTTGGATGGCGCCTGCGAGAATTTCGCTGGCCGAAGCCGAAGACTCGTCCACAAGCAAGACAAGCGGCATGGTCTGATAGGTGCCGCGACCATCGGAACTGTATTCTTCACGCGGCGACTTGCGACCTTTGGTGTAGACGATGAGACGGCCTTTGGGCAAAAACTCATTGGCAATCTGAATGGCCGGAGCCATATAGCCGCCAAGATTGCCCCGCAGGTCGATGACGAGGCGTTGCAGCCCCTGCTGACTCAGTTCGGCCAAAGCAGCCAGCCACTCAGCATAGGTAGTTTCGCCAAAACTTCGTATGCGGATGTAGCCGGTCTCTGCATCAAGCATATAGCTCAAATCAATGCTCTGCACGGGTACGTCGCCTCGCGTGATTTTGAAATTGAGCGGTTTGGCCTCTCCGCTTCTCACGACAGTGATAGACACGTTGGTACCTGTGGCTCCTTTGAGGCGGCGTCGCGTTTCGTCGTTGGTGGCCACCTTGCCGGTGTACGATTTGCCGTCTATGGCCACAATGCGGTCGCCGGCACGCACCCCGACATGCTCAGACGGGCCGCCGGCAATGACTTTGACCACTCTGACCGTGTCTTTATAAATCATAAACTGTATGCCTACACCCGAAAAACTGCCCTGGAGGTCTTCCATCGAAGACTTGGCCTCTGAGGCAGGAATATAGACCGAGTGAGGGTCGAGTTTGGCCAAAATGGCGGGCATGGCCGACTCCACAAGGTCGTCAATTTTCACGTCGTCAACATATTGGTCGTCGATGATGTGAAACAGGCTGTTGATTTTTTCAGTGGAATTGTTGATGATATTGAGCCTCAGGCCGGAAAAGTGGCTGGCATAAAAACTGCCGATGAGTATGCCCACAACGACACCAATGGCCACGAGTATCGGCGTATACCTATAGGTGGTTTCTTTTTTCATAAGTTGCGTTGAGATAAAAGTTGAAGAGGGAAGAGAGATAACGAGAGTAAAGATGGTAAAGAGAGGTCGAGCCGCTAAGTGTGCCGGGCTTACAGGCCTGAACTTCGAGTCAATTCTTTGCACCAGGCCTTACGACCCGGGCTATTATGTTACGCCCTTACAGGGCTTGGCTTGGCCGCTCCACTCTTTGTCTTTTAGACTTTTAGCCTCTTAGTCTTATTGGCGTTGACTCTCTTCGAGAGGAATGTGCACGACCTCGATACCGGCCCGTTTGAGGAGATCGAGACCTTCGGTGAGGCGGTATTTTCTCGAAAATATCACTCGGCGAATGCCTGCCTGAATGATGAGTTTGCTACACTCAATGCAAGGAGAGTCGGTGACGTAGAGGGTGGCACCGTCTGAGTTGTTGCCCGACCGAGCTATTTTGGTAATGGCGTTGGCCTCGGCATGGAGCACGTAGGGCTTGGTCACACCCTGTTCGTCTTCACAAACATTCTCAAAGCCTGAGGGCGTGCCGTTGTAGCCATCGCTGATAATCATTTTGTCCTTGACAATGAGCGCGCCAACCTGTCGGCGCACGCAATAAGAGTTTTCGGCCCAAATTGACGCCATACGCAAATAGCGCTTGTCAAGTTCATCTTGCTTGTCTTTCATATATAATTGTTTGAATGTCAATTGGATTTATGACCTTGAAAGGCCGTCGCGTGCCATCAAAGCGTCAATAGAAGCGTCGCGACCACGGAAACGGCGGAACAACAAGGCGGGATCTTCGGTGCCGCCGCGTGAGAGTATCTGACTGCGGAAGGACTCGGCCGTCCGGCGGTTGAAGATACCGGTTTCCTTGAAGAGGCTGAAGGCGTCGGCATCGAGCACTTCGGCCCATTTATAGCTGTAATAGCCGGCCGAGTAGCCGCCGCTCATGATGTGGCTGAACTGCACAGTCATACAGGCATCGGACGTTTCGGGCAAGAGCTGGGCGGCCTCACGGGCCTTGCGCTCGAAAGCGCGCACGTCGCCGTGGAAAGGAGCGGTGAGGGTGTGCCAAGCCATATCTATCAAGCCAAAAGACACTTGACGTATGCAACCGTAAGCCACATTGAAATTGCGACTTTGACGTATGCGCTCAATTAGACTGTCGGGCAAAGGTTCACCGGTCTGATAGTGACGAGCAAACGTGTGGAGGAAGTCTTTCTCGGTGATGTAGTTTTCCATAAACTGGGAAGGCAGTTCGACGAAGTCCCAAAGCACATTCGTACCGCTCAGACTGGCAAAACGGGTCTCGGCAAAGATGCCGTGGAGAGCGTGTCCAAATTCATGGAGGAAGGTTTCGACCTCAGAGAGCGTGAGCAAAGCGGGCTTGTCGGCCGTAGGGCGGGTGAAATTCATCACCACTGCCACGTGGGGACGCTCCGTACCGTTCTCTTCCTCGCGATAATTGGTCATCCACGCGCCGCTTTGCTTGCCTGCCCGCGGATGGAAGTCGGCATAGAGCACGGCAAGGAAACGACCGTCGCTGTCGTAGACCTCATAGGCCACAACGTCGGGATGATAAACGGGAATATCGGCATTGCGCTTGAAAGTGATGCCATAGAGCGTCGTGGCCAAACCAAAGACGCCTTTTATCACCGCACTGAGTTCGAGATAGGGACGGAGCATTTCGGCATCGATGTCGAAACGGGCTTGCTTGAGGCGGCGCGAATAGAAAGCAAAATCCCAAGGCATCAAATCAAAATCTGCGCCCTGTTCGCTCTTGGCCAGTTGGCTCACGGCCTCTACTTCTTTCTCGGCCTGAGGTTTGTAGGCGTTGAGCAATTCGCCAAGGAGTTTGTCGACAGCAGCTTTGTCGTGAGCCATACGGCGCTCCAACACATAGTCGGCATAGGCGTTGTAACCTAAAAGACGTGCCATCTCAAGGCGTAGGTTGACCATCTCCTCAACTATGGCCGCGTTGTCGTGTTCACTTCCCGCTATACACCGGTTGCTATAGGCTTCATACATCTGCCTGCGCAGGTCGCGATTTTCGGCATAAGACATAAAGGGCACGTAACTGGGCGCATGGAGGGTGAAAGACCAACCCTCTTTTCCGGACTCTTCGGCCGTCTGCTTGGCTGCGGCGAGCGATGTCTCGGGCAAACCGGCCAAACGGCTCTCGTCGGTGACGTGGAGCACATAGGCATTGGTGGCAGCGAGCAAGTTTTGCTGAAACTGAAGTGAGAGGGCAGAGAGTTTGGCTGTAATGGTTCTCAAGCGTTCCTTGCCTTCTGCATCAAGCGTGGCACCTGAGCGTTTGAAATTCTCATACATACGTTCCAACAACATCCGTTCCTCGCCTTGGCGTTGCTCACGCTGTTCATAGACGGCCTTGATGCGATTGAAGAGTGCCTCATTGAGCATAACGTCTGAGCGATGGGCCGAAAGCAGCGGGTCGGCCTCTTGGGCCACAGCGTCAAGACGGTCGTTTGTTTCGGCACTCAACTGGTTGTACATATAAGTGGTGGCACGGTCGAGCAGCTCGCCGGCTTTTTCAAAAGGCACAATGGTATTGTCGAAAGTAGGCGGCTCCGGATTAGCAGTAATTCGGGCAATCTCTTCGTCTTCTTCGGCAATGCCCAACTTGATGGCAGGCAAGATGTCGTCTATGGAAATGAGATGGAACGGGTAGGTGCCGTGTGGTGTATTATAAGGTGGACGTAGCGGCGTATGTGCTGACATTATGGGATAGACTGGTTAATTAGGGGAAATATAGAAAGCTCTGTGACCAAGCGATGGCTATAGGCCGGGGCTATGGGTCAGTCGGCCAATGTCTTGATGATTTGCTCCATTTCTTCAAATCGGCTGCCCAGATTGAGTGAGAAATAGACTTGATAGAGTATGGGAGCCCATTTGGCTTTTTCATCCGGCTTTTTCATCCGGTATTCTTCCATATAAGGCTGTGCGAGCGTGTAGAGTTGTTTTTGTTGGGCCACGGCGGCCTGATAGGCCTTTGAATTGATATTGGCCGGCAAGACGATGGCCTTGGCCATAGAGTAGTAGGCCAATCCGACATAATACCACGCGTCGATGTGAGTGGAGTCGGCAGCTATACAGCTCTCGGCGGCAATGATGGCTTCGTCATAACGTTTGAGATTGATGAGCGCCAAACTCTTGGCTTCGAGTGCCCAAGCATCGGCAGCGTCGGTGGCAAGCCTTCCGTTGGCCAGTGCCAGTTGGCTGTCGTATTGACCTGAGCGGGCATAAAAATCGGCCAAATGGGTGAAGAAGAAGGGATGTGAGGGATAGTCTTTGTGGCCAAGCAACAAGAGCGTGCGATAGTCTGCTGTGTCGCCGAGAGCTTCGGCAGCAAGCGAGAGCATTTCGAGCGACGTGCGTCGTGCCGTGAGCGTGTCGGCCAAGGCCAAAGCTCTGTAACGGTTGGTCTCGGCCCAGTTTTTGCTATGGTAGGCGGCCCAGAGATAAAGTTGGGCGGCAACGGTGTAACCGGCTTTGGTCGTCACTTGTTTGTTTTCGCCCCAAATGGGTTGCTGCGGCAGGTCGAGCGCCATCTTCAAGAGGTTCATGGCAGAGGCGTAGTCTTTTCTGGCATAAAACCATCGGCCGCCGGCGTGAATGTTGGAATAATAGTCGTGTAGGATGCGGGCGTTGGTTTTACGGTATTTGGGTTTGTCTCCGTCTTGAATGAGTTTTTGTTCGGCCGAGTCACATTTAAGGATATAGTCGCAAGCCATCAAAGCCGTTTTGAAGAGTGCGGCGGTGTCGTAGGCTTGTTTAAGATAGAGTTTTTCGTTCTCTGTGTCGTTCTTGATGATTTGTGCCTGCTTGGCATAGTCATAGAGTCTGGCCCATTCGGTTGTGTTGGTGTCTTTCTCCATCTGCTGCACGAGTTTCATCGCCTCGTCGGCTTTTTTGTCTTTGAGGTAGGTGCGTATCTGCTTCAAAGTCTTTTGTGCCGTGAGGGGTGACAACGTCAGTGTGAGGAGCCCTAAGAGCAGGCCGATTTTTTTTAGCATCTTGTCTGTTTGTGTGTGTTGGGGATTTAACAAGTCTACAAGTCAACGAGTCACGCCGTGCTTGTTGGTTAGCCCGTTGTTGACCCGTTGACTTGTTGGCTTATATTGACTTTTTCAGTCTTAGAGTGATTTGATGATTTCGTCTATTTCAGCTTTTTCGGCTTTCATCTGAAGGTTTTCGTAAATCATTTGGAGCGTGTAGGCCCATTTACGAGGTTCTTCGGGTTTGAGTTCGCGCACTTTCTGCATATGAGGCAGTGCCTTTTGGTAGTAGCTTTTGACGGTGGCCAATTCTTTTTCATAGAGTGCCTTGTCTTTCATCGGCACCACCTTGCCTGTACCCACGTATTTGAATTTGCCGGAATAGCTTTCGGCTACAATCTGATTGATGTAGGCATAGGCGATGTTGGTGTTGGCTTCAATATAGTCGGGGTCGATGCTAAGTGCTTTGGTGAAGCTCTCTTGTGCGGCGGGGTAGTCCTTTTTAAGGTTGAGTTCGACGCATCCTTTCATATACCAAGCGGCCTTGCTGCCGGGGTTGGCTGCCACCATTTCGTTGCCCATGTTTTCTGCGCTTTTCACGTCGTTTTTAGAGACATAGTGATAGAGCAGGTTTTGCATGAAGCCTTCGTCTTCGGTGCGCGTCACGGCATCGGTGAGCGTTTTGAGCCAAGCGGCCGAGTCGCCTTTTTGCAGTTGCGAATTCATTTTGATGAGCAGCAAGTCTCGTGTGCCTATTGTGTCTTGGAGAGCATCTTCGGCAAAAGCGATGGCTTTATCCCAATTTTTTTGGTTGAAGGCAAGGTAGGCGAGGTTGAAGCGTGTCTGGCTGTAGGCGGCTTGTTTGGCAGCATAGATACTGTCGGTCTCGGCTTGAGCGAAAACAGGGTTCTTGGGCAGTTGGAGGTATTTGTCGAAATACTCAACGGCTTTGTCGATGTTGTGGTTCTGATAGTTGAACTGCGCGGCATAGTTGTAATAGTCGAGCATGAACATCAATCGAGCCTTGTTGGCCTGCTCAAATTTGGGATTGACTTTGCCTTTTTTGTCGGGCGCTATGTCATACTCGTGGCTCTTGGTGTAAGACTCGATCATTTGGTCGAGCAAGGTGCAGAACTTGGCCGTGTCGAAGGGCATTTGTCTCACGGCGCAGTTGAGCTCGTTGTTGAAGAGCTTGGCATAGTTCTCGCCGAGCATATTGTAAATCTGTGCCTGCTTGGTGGTTTTGGGGTTGGCCAAGGCCTCGTTAAGCACATTGATAGCACCGGCAATGTCTTGCTTTTGCTCTAAAGCCTGGGCCTTGTACACGGCGCTGTTTTGAGCCACAGCCACACCGGCAAACAGTGTGGCGGCTAAGGTGAATAAGAACTTTCTCATAAATTATCGGTTTTTAGATTGAGGTTTTATTCTTGACTGTTGTTTGTTTCGTCAGAGCTTTCGGCGTTGGCGTCGTTGTCTGTGGTGAGGTTTTCGTCGGCGATTTCATTGTTTTCGTCTTCGGTCTGTTTGGGCACTTGACAAACGCTTGAAATCTCGTCGCGGCGTTTTTCGAGCTCGATGAGATGTACGCCTTGTGTGGCGCGTCCCATCACGCGGACGTTTTCAAGTTTCATACGCAGTGTGACGCCGCTCTTGTTGATAATCATAAGGTCATCGTCGTCGGTTACGGCCTTGATGGCGACCACGCGACCGGTTTTTTCGGTCACCTGAAGTGTTTTCACGCCCTTGCCGCCGCGGTTGGTCATGCGATAGGCTTCCACCTCAGAGCGTTTGCCATAGCCTTGGTCGCTCACCACGAGAACGGTCTCGCGCTCTTTGTCGTTGATGCAAATCATGCCGACGATTTCGTCGTTGCCGTCTTCGTCGAGTGTCATACCTCGCACGCCTGTGGCTGTTCTACCCATAGTGCGCACGGCGTTTTCGTCGAAGCGTATGGCTCGTCCGCTACGGTTGGCCAGCATAATTTCGTCGCTTCCGTTGGTCAGGCAGACGCCGATGACTCTGTCGTCTTCGCGAATGCCGATGGCATTGACGCCGTTGGTGCGTGGACGGGAGTATTCGGTGAGACAAGTTTTCTTGATGATGCCTTGTTTGGTTGCAAAGATAACGAAGTGTGTGCGACAAAACTCTGCATCGTTCAATTTTTTGATATGCAGACAGGCATTTATGCTGTCGTCGGGGTCGATGTTGAGCATATTCTGCACGGCTCGGCCCTTAGAATTTTTGGCGCCTTCGGGGATTTCATACACCTTGAGCCAGAAGCAGCGTCCTTTAGCCGTAAAGAAGAGCATTGTGTTGTGCATCGTGGCCGGATAGATGTATTCGATGAAGTCTTCGTCGCGTGTTGATGCGCCTTTCGAGCCCACACCGCCACGATTTTGTGCGCGGAAGTCGGCCAGCGGCGTACGTTTGATGTAGCCCAAATGGCTAATGGTGATGACCACTTCATCGTTGGCATAGAAGTCTTCGGGGTTGAACTCTTCGTTAGAGAGCATGATTTCAGAGCGTCGCTCGTCGGCATATTTCTCTTTGACCTCGATGAGTTCGTCTTTCATCACCTTCTTGCACACCTCGGGATTGTTGAGGATTTCTTGCAATTCGGCGATGCGTTTCTCGATTTCTTCGTATTCCTGGTGCAGTTTGTCTTGTTGAATATTGGTGAGCTGTGCCAGTCGCATATCGACGATGGCTTTGGCCTGTATGTCGTCGAGTTCGAAACGTGCCATAAGGTTGCTGACGGCTTCGGCCGGGTTTTTTGATGCACGAATGATGTGCACCACCTCGTCGATGTTGTCGCTGGCAATGATGAGTCCCTCAAGGATGTGGGCGCGCTCTTCGGCTTTGCGCAGGTCGTAGCGTGTGCGGCGAATGACCACGTCGTGGCGGTGCTCCACAAAATATTTAATGCAGTCTTTGAGGGTGAGCAATTTCGGACGGCCGTGAACCAGTGCGATACAGTTCACCGAGAAGCTCGTTTGCAGTGCCGTCATTTTATAGAGTTTGTTGAGCACCACACCGGCGTTGGCGTCGCGTTTCACGTCGACGACAATGCGCATACCTTCGCGGTCGCTCTCGTCGTTGACGTTGGCGATGCCGTCAATTTTCTTTTCGTTCACGAGGTCGGCAATGCTCTTGATGAGTTCGGCCTTGTTCACGCCGTAAGGTATCTCGTTGACCACGATGATATCGTGTTGCGGTCCGTTTTCGATTTCGGCTCTTGCTCTCATCACCACGCGTCCGCGTCCGGTCTCGTAGGCGCTGCGCACGCCCTGCATGCCCATGATGTAACCACCCGTGGGGAAGTCGGGGGCCTTGACATATTGCATCAGTTCGTCGATGGTGATGTCTTCGTTGTCGATATAGGCCACACAACCGTCGATGACTTCGCCGAGATTATGCGTGGGCACGTTGGTGGCCATACCCACGGCGATGCCGCTTGCGCCATTGACCAGGAAGTTGGGGATACGTGTGGGCATAACGGTGGGCTCTTCGAGCGAGTCGTCGAAGTTGGGCGCCATGTCTACGGTCTCTTTGTCGAGGTCGGTCATACAGGCCTCGCCCACCTGACTGAGTCGGGCTTCGGTGTAACGCATGGCAGCGGGTGAGTCACCGTCGACAGAGCCAAAGTTGCCTTGTCCTTCCACGAGTGTGTAGCGCATGTTCCAGTCTTGGGCCATACGCACGAGCGCACCATAGACCGAGCTGTCACCGTGGGGGTGATACTTACCGAGCACGTCGCCGACCGTACGGGCCGATTTGCGTGTGGGCTTGTCGTGGGTGTTGCCCAGACCGAGCATACCATAGAGGATGCGGCGATGCACCGGCTTGAAGCCATCGCGCACGTCGGGGAGTGCACGTGCCACAATGACCGACATCGAATAGTCGATATAAGAGGTCTTCATTTCCTCCTCTATATTGACTTGGATGATTTTGTCTTCAGGAGTCATATAATATATTAAAGGTGTTAGATAGATTGATGCTGCTTGAGGTTTAACTATGCAAAATTAAGCCAAAGCCTTTCAACGACAAAACAAAAAAACGCCAAATTCAAGGCCAGAAGCCCGAAATTTGGCATTTTTAGTCATTTTAAGCGTTTTTGAGTCGCTCACCGAGGGGTTGTCGAAACACAAGCCCCAATGCAGCAGACGCAAATTTATGGCGTTTGAGAGAGGGTGAGACCAAAACCGCACCGAGAGGGCTGGCTTGGCCGCTCAATGAATGGTTGACTTATCGACGCCACGTCTTTTGGTCTCACGAAGGGTCAATAGCGCTCGTCTGCCGAGGGAAAGGCGGTGTTTTTCACATCGGTGACATAGGCGCCTACGGCGTCGGTCATGACGCTGTGGAGGTCGGCATAACGGCGCACGAACTTGGGTTTGAAATCGGGATTTTTGCCAAGCATGTCGTCTATCACGAGCACTTGGCCATCGGCCTCGCCACCGCCTATGCCGATGACGGGTATGGACAACTCTTTCACGACGCGTGCCGTCAGGACGGCTGGAATTTTTTCAAGCACTATGGCAAAACAGCCGGCAGCTTCAAGGGCATGGGCATCGGCCACCAAACGTTCGGCCTCGGCTTGTTCGCGGGCACGCACGGCGTAGGTGCCAAAGGCGTTGATGCTTTGTGGCGTCAAACCCAAATGGCCCATCACGGGTATGCCACAATCCACAATGCCACGCACCGTCTCTGCAATGTTTTGGCCGCCTTCAAGTTTCACTGCGTCAACCCCTGTTTTCTGTATGATTTTCACGGCGTTGCGTATGGCTTCTTCGCGCGATACCTGATAGGTGCCAAAGGGCATGTCACACACCACGAGTGCGCGCCCAGCGGCCCTGGCCACGGCTCCGGCAAAAACGGTCATTTCGTCGAGCGTGATGGGCAGGGTGGTCTGGTGGCCGAGCATCACGTTTGAGGCACTGTCGCCCACGAGTATGACATCGATGCCGGCGGCGTCGATGATGCCGGCCGTGGTATAGTCGTAGGCGGTGAGCATAGCTATTTTTTCGCCCGTAGCTTTCATTTCGCGCAGGCGGAGGGCGGTCACTTTCTTTTTGTTTTCGGGAATATATGCTGACATACTAATAATAGGTAGATTGTTGCGTTGTTTGTTGATGCGAGTCGTCGGGTCAGATGCCTCGAAGCAGCGCCACTTCGTCGGTGTGAGTGAAGTCGGCGATGACGTGGTCTGAGAGCGGCTCAATGACGGCTTTGGGCAGCGAGGTCGACAGCCCCACCACGGTGGCTCCGGCGGCACGTCCGGCTTTGAGGCCGTTGATGCTGTCTTCAAACACGACACAGCGCTCAATGTCACAGCCCAGTCGGTGGGCAGCCGTGAGATAACAGTCGGGGTGTGGTTTGGAGCGTTGAGCGTCTTCGGCGGTTAGGATGACGTCAAAATATCCGATGAAATCGGGACGTGCGCGATAGAGGCTCTTCATTTTGGTTTGGTCCGAACTGGTCACCACTGCTGCGGGGATGCCCATGGCGCGAAGCCTGCATATAAAGTCTAACGCTCCGGGCACAAGCGGGAAGTCCATGGTGGCTTCAAAATCGGCCAAGGCCTTCACCACCTCACGTGCTCTGTCGGGCTCGGGGAAATAGGTGGAAAGGATATGGGTCAGGGTTTGACCTTTGATGATATCGGCGAAATCATCGCCAGGAATACCAAAATCACGCCCGGCTTGTCGCCAAAAAAGGGTGTAAGATGGCTCGGTGTCGACAATGACGCCGTCGAGGTCAAAGAGAGCTGCTGCAATCATAGTTCGCTTGTTTAGACTGCGAAGTTACGGCAAAAATATCAGACGGGGTAATCACAGAGGGAGAAATGCGCTCTTGGGGAGGCGATGGGGGCTTTTGCAGGTGCCGCGGATTTGTTTAAAAGTGCCGGCCTTTCGTGACGAAATCTGTGATGAAATCGTCGATTTTTAACATTCTGCCTTTTGGAATAAGTTCTCGAAATGGAGAAAAGGGGCTTTTCACAAGCCAAAAGCCACTTAAAAATGCCCGGAATAAGGGCAGTTTTTTGCTGTCATAAGGCGCGCAAAAGCTGTACTTATAGTCGTAAGGCCCTGATTGACAATAAAAGAGGCGCCCAAAAGAGGACGCCTCTCCTATGTCAGTTCAAATATACCACGCATAGATGTGAAGAAAAAAGACAATACCGACCATTTGGTCAGTTAAGCACGCGGGCCAACAGGCGTTCGACGGGCTTCGGCACGGCATAGGCATCGACATCCCGAGCCGAAACAGGCACGTAGCCCTCACGCTCAAACGGCGCAGCGAGTGTGACCTCGTAGGCATCTATATAAAGGCGACGATGGGTGAGCTGGTGCTTAATTCCTTTTTCCAAGACTCTTATATCTAAATCTTTGAGTCCGATAGTTTCAATGATTAGTCGAAGTGTTTCGGCATCGGTCGGACGATGTGCAAACTCCAGCAAAAGGGGTTGATAGAGGCCGGTCCAGATGTCGCCTGACGGGCGGCGTGTGAGATAGGTGTGGTCGCCGTGGCGCACGAACACATAGACAAAAAAGCGTTCGCCCACGGCCACCCTGCGCGACTTGACCGGATGGCTCATCTCGGCCCCGGCGGCGTGTGCCAGACAGATGTCGGCAAGCGGGCAATCATGGCAACGAGGCTGTCGCGGGGTGCAGAGCGT
>JAHAWW010000048.1 GCA_018383375.1 Prevotellamassilia sp.
CGATGCAAAATTACACCATTTCTGTTTATTTAGACCATAAAAATATATAAAACATCGGTCGCTAAAGGCGACAACTTCGAAGTGGGAAACGTCACAGCCCGGTTATTTTTTGATTGGTCAGCCTGCAATGTCGCTCAACGAGACCGCAAGCACCCACCCGCGCCACGCAAATTCGTCTGTACAAAAGCAGCCGTTGTGTGTGACAAAAGTTTTTTACCTCTTCATCTTTAATATTATGCACATGTATCTGGCGGGGGCCTGCGGCTTTGGCATCTACTCCACCCTGTTTGGCCATCATCTGGCCGATGCCATATCCAACAATGGTGCCTACCTCACGCCGACAGCAATAGACCTCACATCTTTCGACTTGGGCACCTATGTCGACCAACAATATCTGCCTGCCATGATGACAGTGGCCATCAAAAAGATTTACGGCATAGTGTTTTATTGCTCAGCCGCCATTGCCGTAGTCTTCGCCGTAGCCCACATTCCCGCCGTCCGCAACGGCCTGCGCAAAGTGCCCCTTTGGTCGGTTTATGCCATTGACTATCTGGCGCGCCTCAGGCGCAAATGATTGGCTGGATTTGACAAACGACCGCCCAAAATCAAAATATTTGGCACTTTGACTAAAAATACCTGATTGAAATTACCTTTTGTTAGAAATATTGTCTTTATATTTGCACCGCGAAAGCAAAACAAGCATTATTCTAACTTGAAGTAAAATTTCAAATCAGTTTATAGTATGTGTGGAATTACGGCAATTTTCAATATCCAGCAACCCACGTCGAGTCTGCGAGAGAAAGCGCTCAAAATGAGTAAGAAACTGCGTCATCGCGGCCCCGACTGGAGCGGCATTTATCAAGGCAAGACAGCCATTCTCTGCCACGAGCGCCTTTCGATTGTAGACCCTCAAAGCGGTGGCCAGCCGTTGTTTTCGCCCGATGGCACACAAATTCTTGCGGTCAACGGCGAAATTTACAACCACAGGCAGATACGTGAGCAATACAAGGGTCGCTATGCGTTTAAAACGGGTTCGGACTGCGAGGTTATCTTGGCCCTGTATCGCGACATGGGCGTCGAACTGCTCGACCAGCTCAACGGCATCTTTGCCTTTGCCCTCTACGACGAAGCAGCCGACGACTTTCTCATTGCGCGCGACCCCATAGGCGTCATTCCTTTATATATAGGTTATGATGACGACGGCAAAGTCTACATTGCCAGTGAGCTGAAAGCACTCGAAGGTTTTTGCGACCGTTATGAGGTTTTTCCGCCGGGCCACTATTACAGAGGTAAAGAGGGCACAATCAAACGCTGGTATAAGCGCGACTGGACCGACTACGAGGCTGTGGCTCAAAGCAAGGTGAGCGTGGCCGAGTTGCGCGAAGCTCTTGAGGCAGCGGTGCAGCGTCAGTTGATGAGCGACGTGCCTTATGGTGTGTTGCTTTCGGGAGGTCTGGATAGTTCGGTCATTTCGGCCGTTGCCGGGAAATACGCTGCAGGGCGTGTGGAGACCGAAGGTCGCGAAACGGCTTGGTGGCCTCGACTGCACTCGTTTGCCGTGGGATTGAAAGGTGCGCCCGATTTGATTAAGGCGCGCGAGGTGGCCAAGCACATTTGCACCGTTCATCACGAAATCAATTATACCATCCAGGAAGGGCTCGACGCCGTGCGCGACGTGATTTATTACATCGAGACCTACGACGTCACCACCGTTCGTGCCTCTACCCCGATGTATCTGTTGGCCCGTGTGATTAAGTCGATGGGCATTAAGATGGTGCTCAGTGGCGAAGGTGCCGACGAGGTGTTTGGCGGTTATCTGTATTTCCACAAAGCCCCGTCGCCTCAAGCCTTCCACGAAGAGACGGTGCGTAAACTCTCGAAGCTATATCTCTACGACTGTTTGCGAGCCAACAAGAGCTTGAGCGCTTGGGGTGTTGAAGGTCGTGTGCCGTTTCTCGACAAGGAATTTCTCGATGTCGCCATGCGCGTCAATCCGGCCGACAAGATGTGTCCCGGTCAGACCATTGAGAAACGCATTGTCCGCGAAGCCTTTGCCGATATGTTGCCCGAAAGCGTGGCTTGGCGCCAAAAAGAGCAGTTCAGCGACGGTGTGGGCTACAGTTGGATAGACACATTGAAGGCTGTCACGGCCGCCGCCGTCACCGACGAGCAGATGGCCCATGCCGCCGAGCGTTTCCCCATCAACCCGCCCATGAACAAGGAAGAGTATTATTATCGGTCGATTTTTGAGGAATATTTCCCCAGCGAGAGTGCTGCCCGCACAGTGCCGAGTGTGCCGAGTGTGGCCTGCTCCACGGCTGAAGCTTTGGCATGGGACGAAAGTTTCAAGAACCTCAACGACCCCAGTGGCCGCGCCGTGGCCGGTGTGCACGAGCAGGCCTATTGAGCCAACGACCACAAGCGGCGGGCTTGTTCAAAAACCGGGGATGAGTGTGACAAAATACATCAAAAAGCACACCATCAATCTTTCTGTCACGCGCCCATCGGTCAAGCAAAGCCCGAAATGGCGACTGAAAAGGTCTTTTTTAGGGATTGAAGACCGTGAAATTAGTTCCGTTTTTTCTGAAATAAGGAGAGGAAAAACAGTGATAAGGCCCATAAGTGGCTCAACTACAAAAAGAGAGAGGCCCCGGCGACCTCTCTCTTCTCTTTGTAGGTCAAAAATAACCCTTCACGGCGAAACGAACAAAGACAAAACGGGGCGAAGCGGCGACGGCTATCGTCCAATCATTAAAGAAACTGAAAAACGCCCATTTAATTCACCAAGCTTAGTTGGCAACCCAATAAATAATTACTACATTTGAGGCGCCAAGTGCAAGAGGCCTCACAACCGGCCGGCACATCGGCCTTTTTCACCACACATTTATGGAAAACACCAAAAGCCGCTTTCCGGCTTGTCTGATAATAATCCCTTCTGACTCTTCGCTAAAAGGCACTGTGGGCGAAGCACGCCCAGATTGGCTCTGCCAGGGCCGACGTCGCGCAGCCTTCTATCTTGCTGCCGAAGAATATGTGGCTGCTCAGCTTCCGGCCGACAACTATTTGTTTTCGTGGGTCTTGCCTCCGACGGTCGTGTTTGGGCGCAATCAAGTGGCGCAACAAGAGCTCAACATCGACTTTTGCCGCGCTCAGGGCATTGACATGATACGCCGCAAAAGTGGCGGCGGTTGCATTTATGCCGACACGGGCAACATCATGTGGAGTCTCGTCACCTCTGAAGGTGCTGTCGAACCGATTTTTGCCGACTACGCCGACTCTGTAGCCTCCGCGCTCACCACCATGGGCATTGCCGCCAAAGTGTCGGGCCGCAACGACATCACCCTGGCCGACGGCGGCAAAGTGTGTGGCAATGCTTTCTATCATTTGGCCCATAGCAACATCGCCCACGGCACCATGCTCTACGACACGAATGCCGAAAATATGGTCGGCGCCCTACATCCTGCCACAGCCAAGCTCGAAGCCAAAGGCGTAAAAAGCGTGCGCTCACGCATCAGTCTGATTAAAAACGTGCGCCCCATTGGCGTGGAGGCTTTGCGCAAAGGGCTTGAAGACATTCTGACCGACCGACACATCACGCTCACACCCACCGATGTGGCTGCTATAATGGAAATCGAGGCTGCATACTACGACGATGATTATCGCTGGGGCCGACACGACCGCGACGACCTCGTCATCGACACGGGGCGCATCGAAGGCTGTGGCCACCTGCAGCTACATTTGGCCACGGGCGACGGTGTGGTCGAGGGCATCACCCTCACAGGCGACTTCTTTGCCACCGGCCATGCCACCGAGGCTTTCGCCAAAGCGTTTGTCGGTCTGCCGGCCACTGTCGAGGCTTTTTGCCAAGCCATCGACACACACCATCCCGAGACCACCATTCGCTCGCTCACTGCCGAGCAAATCAAAAACTGCTTCGAGCGGGGTCTGAAATGAAGACAACCGTCTCGACCACATTGACACTCACAACCTCATTAACCTCATAATACCTTCAATAGCAATGGCAGACAAAAGAACCTGTCTCTATGAGAAACATCTCGTTGCCGGGGCCAAAATGGTGCCTTTCGGCGGCTTTGAAATGCCTCTGCAATACAGCGGCATCACCGACGAGCACAATGCCGTGCGCCAGTCATGCGGCATTTTCGACGTGAGTCACATGGGCGAAGTGCGCATAAGTGGTCCGCAGGCCGAAGCCCTCGTGCAACATCTCTTCACCAACGACATTGCCGGTGCGCCTGTCGGCAAAATCTTCTACGGCATGATGCTCTATCCCCACGGCGGCACGGTCGACGATTTGCTCGTGTACAAAGAGGGCGAAACCGATTTCTTCCTCGTCATCAATGCCGCCAACATCGACAAAGACGTGGCTTGGATGCAACAAAACGCCGCAGGCTTTGACGCCACCGTCGACAACCTGAGCGACGTCTATGGCCAGATAGCCATTCAAGGGCCCAAGAGTGAAGCCGTGATGCTCGAGGCCCTCGGCATTGATGGCAGCGACTTGGCCTTCTATACCTTCAAAAAGGTGGAAGCTCAGGGCGAAACACTCATCGTGAGCCGAACGGGCTATACCGGTGAGGACGGTTTCGAAATTTATGGTTCACACGCCTTCACTCAAGCTGCATGGGACAAACTCATGAGCCACGCCGACGTGAAACCTTGCGGTTTAGGCTGCCGCGACACCCTGCGCTTTGAGGTGGGATTGCCACTCTATGGCGATGAACTCTCTGAGGAGATTACCCCTATTATGGCCGGTTTGGGTATGTTTGTGAAACCCGATAAAGGCGACTTCATCGGCCGTGATGCCGTGGTTAAACAAAAAGCTGAAGGGCCGGCTCAAAAGATTGTGGGCATCGAGCTCGCTTCGGCAGCCATCCCACGTCACGGCTACGAAGTGATGGCCGACGGCAAAGTCATCGGCAGTGTCACAACGGGCTACCGCTCCATTTCGACAGGCAAAAGCGTGTGCATGGCACTCATTGATGCCACCTATGCTCCACTTGGAACCGCCGTGCAGGTGTGCATTCACCGCAAAACCCACGACGGCACCGTCATCAAAAAACGCTTCTACGACAAACACTATAAAAAATAAGACACCTATTATAATTATATATCAATAAACCAACTCCAATAAATCAACATCCCATGGCTAAAACAATTGAAGGACTCTATTACAGCGAAAGCCACGAATACGTTAAAGTGGAAGGCGAATACGGCTACATCGGTATCACCGATTTCGCACAAGAACAACTCGGCAACGTGGTCTATGTAGACACGCCCGACGAAGACGACGAAGTGACTGCCGGCGAAACTTTTGGTGCCGTCGAAAGCGTCAAAGCCGCCAGCGACCTCATCTCGCCCGTTTCGGGCACAGTGGTCGAAGTGAACGAAGCCCTTGAAGACCAGCCCGAACTCGTCAACGAAGACGCTTTCGCCAACTGGATTATCAAGGTGAAACTCTCCGACCCCTCTGAGCTCGATGCCCTGATGGACGCCGCTGCTTATGCCGAAATCTGCCACTAATCCACACGGCAATCACCAAAGGGCCGGGAGCACCAGCAACCCCAAGGGGTATTTGGGGGCTGCCGGCCCATATTTTTTTCACCACACATTCGCTGTTTACGACTCATGAACTATTTTCCCCATACGCCGGCCGACATCAGCGCCATGCTCAAGACCATCGGCGTGGACCGGATAGAAGATTTGTTTGCCGAAATCCCCGAGTCTCTCAAACTCGCTCACGAGCTCAACATCCCGACGGCCAAGTCTGAGACCGAGGTAAGACAAATCATCGGTGGAATGGCCGCCGACAACGCTCGCCTCACTTGCTTTGCCGGTGGTGGCGCCTACGACCACTATACGCCGGCCATCATCCCCTACATTGCCTCGCGCTCGGAGTTTTCAACCTCCTACACCCCTTATCAAGCCGAAATATCGCAAGGCACCTTGCAATATATCTTTGAATACCAAACGATGATGTCACGCCTCACGGGCCTCGACGTGTCAAACGCCTCAATGTACGACGGTGCCACGGCCACGGCAGAAGCCATGATGATGACGGTGGCAGCTGCCAAAAAGCGCAACCGTGTCGTGGTGTCGGCCACACTGCTTCCGGCCGTGCTGGTCGTGATTAAGACCTATGCCAAATTCCACGGCATCGAGCTTGTTGTCGTCCCTGCCACGGCTGCCGGCCAAAGCGATCTCCAAGCCATCGGCACCTTGACCGACGAAGGCCAAGTGGCCGGTGTGATTGTGCCCCAGGTCAACCGCTACGGCATCGTCGAAGACTTGACCGGACTGGCCGACCGCCTTCATGCCCAAAAGTCTCTGCTCGCCGTCTATGGCACTGCCTCTATGCTCGGCGTGTTGAAGTCGCCGGCCGAATGGGGAGCCGACATTGCTTGTGGTGAAGCCCAGAGTTTGGGCATACCTTTGAGCTTTGGCGGTCCTTACATCGGCTACCTCTGCACCACCAACGCCCTCATCCGCAAGATGCCGGGACGCCTTGTTGGCCAGACGCTTGATGCACGCGGCAACCGTTGTTTCGTGCTCACCATGCAAGCTCGCGAGCAACACATTCGCCGTGAAAAAGCCACGTCCAACATCTGTACGGCTCAAGGCGTGATGTGTCTCTATGTGGCCATGTATCTCTCGCTCATGGGAGATGAGGGACTGAAAAAGGTGAACGAAATCTCTGCTGCCGGTGCGGCTGCGCTACGTCGCGGTCTCACGGCCCTGCCCTGCTTCACCGAAGCCTTCCCCGGCGCTCCCACCCTGTGTGAGTTCACCCTGCGCTATTCGGGAGCCAAGCCCCTAAGCGAGGTGCATAAAGCCCTGGCCGACCGTGGTTATCTCGCCGGCATCATCGACGCCGACGACCCGTCGCTCATCACCTTCGCCGTCACCGAGTGTCGCACCAAAGACGAAGTGGACGGTCTCGTCGAGGCCTTCGCACAACTCACCGCTTAATCTCATTGTCTTCATCACACACTATCATATTATGAACAAGACTTGTTACGGGCAACTGATTTTTGAACTCTCACGCCCCGGACGCAAAGGCTATAGTCTGCCGCAAAATCCCTGGGCCGACGCCCCGGCAGCAACGCTCCCCGACACGCTCGTCAGAACGCGAGCCGTGGGGCTGCCCGAAGTGGACGAACCCACTGTGGCACGCCACTACACCAATATGTCCAACAACAACTTCGGTGTGGACACAGGCTTTTATCCGCTTGGAAGTTGCACCATGAAATACAACCCCAAAATCAACGAAGAGGTGGCTGCCCTGCCCGGCTTCACCGCCCTGCATCCGGCCCAGCCGGCAGACTATGCCCAGGGTGCGCTGCGACTCTATGATGAGACGCAGAAGATTTTGGCAGAATTGACGG
>JAHAWW010000055.1 GCA_018383375.1 Prevotellamassilia sp.
TTTGCAGTGTATTAGTCAAGTAATACACTATTCTAATCAAACACATATTTATTATGCTACGTCTTGATAATATTTCTTTTCGTTATTTCAGAGGTACAGCGCCGGTGATTAACGGCGTAGACCTCACTCTGAGTCCGGGACACATTTATGGCCTGTTGGGGCGGAATGGTGCGGGCAAGAGCACGCTATTATATATAATGAGTGGTCTGTTGCATCCCGATGGCGGCAAGGTTAGCCTTAACGGTGAAGATGTGAGCAGGCGTCTGCCCTCCACGCTGAGCGAGATTTTTCTTGTTCCGGAAGAGTTTAACCTTCCCTCGACGCGTTTGAAAACTTTCGTCAAGCTCAACGCTCCTTTTTATCCGCGTTTCAGTGAGGCGGTGTTGGCCAAATGTCTTGATGACTTTGAGTTGGACCGCGACCTTCATCTGGGCCGTTTGTCGATGGGTCAGAAGAAGCGTGTATTTATGAGTTTTGCTTTGGCCACGCAGACGCGGCTGATTTTGCTGGACGAGCCCACCAATGGTTTGGACATACCGGCCAAGAGCCTTTTCCGCAAGACGGTGGCGCGCAATCTGGCTGAAGACGCTGCAATGGTTGTTTCGACTCATCAGGTGCGCGATATCGACGTTTTGCTCGACCACATCATTATGACCGACAAAGGTAAAATCGTGTTTGACCACGCTGTGAGTGAGATTAGTGAGCGTCTGGCTTTCGCCGACATTCCCATTAGTGACATGACGCTCTGCCCTCTTTTTGAGCAGCCTTCCATTCACGGTCGGTCGGTGGTGACGGAGAACCGTTCGGGCCATGAGACGCCGCTCAACCTTGAGTTGCTCTTCAACGCGATTTTGGCCAAAGGCGACATTTTGGCCGGTAAAGAAGAGGGGGCAAGTCAAAACACGAGTAAACAAGATTAAGTGCCACAGATTAAAACTTACACACGATGAAAAATACATTCAGCTTTCATAGATTTGGTCTTTTGCTGCGTCACCACACGATGAGTGATTTCAAACGCCACCTGCGTGGTCCCATCGGCCTTTATTTCGGTTTGTTGGTGATTTATCTGATGGTTTATTACGAGCCAAGCACGAAGGGGCTTCGAGGCGGCATGACCGAGTTTGAACTGACGAATATGGCCACAGGCATAACGCTGTTGGTGGCGTTTTGCAGCTTTTTTGTCTATATGGCTTCAAGTTTTGCCGGCCTGCACACGCGGCAGAAACGCACGGCCTTTTTGATATTGCCGGCCACCACGATGGAGAAGTATCTCTCA
>JAHAWW010000056.1 GCA_018383375.1 Prevotellamassilia sp.
TGCCGGCATTGCGTGCATCGTAGGCCAATTTGCAGCGGGTGCGCAGTTGACTCACTTCGCGGCGTGCGGTTTCATAATCTTGACGAGCCAGAGCGTCACGCGATTTGGCCAAAATGGTTTGTCCCTCGGCCTCCATGGCCGTGCGCGTCTCTGACCAATCGGGGTGAGGATTGTTTTGCTGCCCACAAGCCGCCATCAGAAGCCCCGTGAGGAGGCAGGCGAAAAGGAGTGAAATGTTGTTCATATCGTCGATATTATTGATAATCTTTTTGGAAAAGCAAGACCGCCACCGTGTGAGCCATTACAGATAGAAGTCGGCCGTGAGAGCGTCATATTCGGGCGTTTTACGTCCACTGGCATCGAAGAGAACGAGGGTGGAGTGAAGTGGCATCGTGTCGAGATAGGGCGCCTTGACCAGGTGAAGCAACACCCGTTTGGGCCGGGCGCCGTCTTTGGTCACCACCACCGTTTGGCGGCGGAGCGAAAAGCCTGCCGCCGACGCGACCTTGAGAAAATCGGAGGCTGAGCCATAGGGCCATATCACCTGAAACGCACCGCCGGAGCGCAACAAACGGGCCGCTGCAGTAATCAGTTGGTCGTAGGGCAAGAGGTCGGCCTGCCGAGCTTGAGCACGCCGTTTGTCGTGAGCTGCCGTCTGCTCGGTGTGAAAGGGCGGATTGCTCACCACAACGTCAAAAAGCGTCGTAGCATTATAGGTCAACACATCTGCGGTCTGCACCGTGACGCCACAAGGCAACACGCCGGCGGCCAATGCCACGTTGTCGCGGGCCTGTGCGGCCGCCTCGGCATCGATTTCGAGCCCCACCACTTCGCCGGCCCCACGCATGGCGGCCATCATGGCAATGAGTCCCGACCCTGCGCCCACATCGAGCACGCGGCTGCCAGTAGGCAGTTCGCACCACGCGCCGAGCAAGACCCCGTCGGTGCCAACTCGCATGGCACAACGGTCGTGATAAATCCTGAAAGGTTTGAAATCGAAACAATCGTTCATGGGCTACGTCTGACAACCAACGGCAAATTTACGCAAAAAGCGCTCAGCCGGCAACACATACCCACACTCTTTGACGCTGCCCCAGCCCCCGTCACGGCGTCTCATCGATGCGGCAAATGGCTCATTTTTACTTTTTTAATAGTGTTAATCCAATAGAAAAATTTGTCGGACCCTTAAGTTTTTGTAATTTTGCAGGCGAAAACCTCAATCCCGATGCATCTTAAATCTATAATAAAGCGTTCTGCTTGTTGCTTGCTTATGGCTGCCTCGGCCGTCACTGCTTTCGGCCAAGACCTTATTGCCAACCAAGCTCCCATAGACCGCAAGCTGAAAGCTGTAGACTCTGTTTCGCTTCAACGTTACATATTGACACGCTACGACAACAACGCCGTAGACCAATTGTATAGCTCTTGGAACACCAACAAGGCCCATTGCTATGCAGCCTCTGAAGTGCCCGATAGTTTCCGCATAGATTTGCGTGGCTTTGCTATGCCCACGCCGAGCCGTCTGGTGACGAGCCGTTTTGGCTATCGGCCGGCCTTTCGCCGCCAGCATAAGGGTTTGGACATCAAGGTCTATACCGGTGACACCATTGTTTCGGCCTTCGATGGCAAGGTGCGTTGTGCCAACTACGATGCCGGTGGCTACGGCTACTACATCGTGGTGCGTCACGACAACGGCCTTGAGACAATCTACGGTCACCTGTCAAAGCATCTCGTAACCGCCAACCAAGAGGTGAAAGCCGGCGAGCCCATCGGTCTGGGAGGCAACACGGGCCGTTCGTTCGGTTCGCACCTGCATTTTGAGACCCGTCTGTTGGGCGTGGCCATCAATCCCGAACTGCTCTTCGACTTTCCCAATCAAGACGTGACGGCAGACTACTTCGTGTTCCACAACCCGGAGAAAGACTCCAAAGGCTCTGCAGCCAACGACGGCCGCCATCAGTTGGCCTCAAACAACACGAAGGGCTCTCACTTCTATCAAGTGAAACGTGGCGACACGCTCACCAAAGTGGCCAAAAAGCTTGGCGTGAAAATGGAGGTGCTCTGCCGCAGCAACAACCTCACGCGCAACAGCCGCCTGCGCGACAAACAAATCTTGAGATACTAATCGGCCGCGAGCCGCCAAGGCACACGACATTGCAATACAAACGCCCGTCTTGTCAAACGATGAGACGGGCGTTTTTTGTTGCCTACAGAGAAAGATGAGATGGCGCATATTCTGTTTAATCAGGCGGGTTGTCCGTGACAAAACTAAACATTTTTTTGCCTGCAATACTGCCCCTAAAGCCGCCAAACAGCGGCAGCAGCAGAATGAGCCATAAAAAAGCGACGGTCATAGGGAAAAACGCTACGGGAATAAGGACAGAAATTTCTGTCATAAGGACAGGAAAAACGCGCCATATCCCCG
>JAHAWW010000060.1 GCA_018383375.1 Prevotellamassilia sp.
ATTCAAAAGTTTTTAGCAACAAAATTGCTCAAAATTAATCTGGTTAACAATTTGAAATCCAGTATTATGCAATTTGGTCATGCCTTAGAAAACCCTTCAAAAAACACCCAAATTGACCCATAGGCCTTATTTTATTCAATAAAACCAAGGCTCAAACGTCGGGCAAAAGGCGGAAGGTGCGGCGGTGCAGGGGCGTGATGCCCAAGTCTCTGATGGCCGCGCGATGCGCCTTGGTGGGATAGCCGGCATTACCTTCCCAGCCATATCCGGGATAGGCCTGAGCCATTCGGGCCATATAGTCATCGCGATAGGTTTTGGCCAACACACTGGCCGCGGCAATCGAGAGGTATTTGGCGTCACCTTTCACTATGGTGGTGTAGGGAATAAAGCCGACGGGCTTGAAACGGTTGCCGTCGATGATGAGAAACTGCGGCTTGACCTTTAGTGCTTCAATGGCTCGATGCATGGCCAAGATGGCGGCGTTGAGTATGTTGATGCGGTCAATCTCTTCGACCGTGGCCACGCCTACGGCCCACGCCACGGCGTCGCGCTCAATCACTTCGCGCAAAGCATAGCGTTGGTGTGGGGTGAGCTGCTTGGAGTCGTTGAGGACTTCGTTGTGATAGTCGGGCGGCAAAATCACGGCCGCCGCATAGACATCTCCGGCCAGGCACCCACGCCCGGCTTCATCCACACCGGCCTCAACGAAGCCTTCTTGATTATACAGCGAAAGTAGCATCTCAAAACATTTTCACCACGCGTTCCAATCCTGCCACGAAAGTGTCAATCTCTTCTTTTGTATTGTAGAGCGCAAAAGAGGCTCTGGCCATGCCCTCCACGCCACAGCGTGCCATGAGCGGCTGTGCGCAGTGATGCCCCGTGCGTATGGCAATGCCGAGGCGGTCGAGCAGTGTGCCGAGGTCGAGCGGATGGATGTCTTTGACATTAAATGCCACTACGGCGTCTTTGTCGGGCGCTGTGCCGTAGAGCTGCATGCCCGGGATGTCGGCCATGCGTGCCATGGCATACTTGGTGAGTTCGCGCTCTTGAGCGGTTATGCGGTCCATACCGATGCCTTCCACATAGTCAATGGCAGCGGCCAAGGCGTGACTGCCCACATAGTCGGGCGTGCCGGCCTCAAACTTATAAGGCAGCCGCTCGTAGGTGGTTTTTTCAAAGGTGACGCGTGCAATCATCTCTCCGCCGCCTTGATAGGGTTGCATTTGCTCCAAAAGGGCTTCACGACCATAGAGCACGCCAATGCCTGTGGGTCCATAGATTTTGTGTCCGCTGAACGTGAGGAAGTCGCATCCCAAGGCCTGCACATCGACTTTGAAATGCGGCACACTCTGTGCGCCATCGGCCAGGAGGTAAGCGCCATGAGCATGAGCCACCTCGGCCATACGGGCTATGGGGTTGACCGTGCCGAGCACATTGCTCACATGCGCCACACAGACCAAACGCGTACGCGGCGTGAACAGCCGCTCATAGGCCTCCATATCCAGTACGCCGGCATCGTTCATGGGGATGACTTTAATCACGATGCCCTTACGCTCTCTCAAGAGCTGCCAGGGCACGATGTCGCTATGGTGTTCCATCACCGTGAGCAAGACCTCGTCTCCTTCTTGCAGAAACGTTTCGCCGAAGCTCGTGGCCACCAGATTAAGGCTCTCGGTGGTGCCTCGGGTGAAGACGATTTCGCTCACGCTTTGGGCACCGATAAATGCTCTGACGCGCTCGCGGGCCTCCTCGTGGAGTGTCGTGGTCTGTTGAGACAGGAAGTGCACACCGCGGTGCACATTGGCGTTGACCGAATAATATTCTTGGGCAATGGCCTCGACCACGGCTCTCGGCTTTTGCGTCGTGGCCGCATTGTCCAAATAGACCAAGGGACGCCCATAGACTTCACGCGAAAGAATGGGGAAGTCAGCGCGTATATCATCGATGGGATAAGTCATATATATAATAGGCGTTATTTACACAAAGCGCAGTCGTTGCACTTCTTCATAGCTCCTCTGAAGCGCATTTCGACCAGATGCGAGAGGCGTTCGCGCAGGCTGTCGAGTGTGACTCGCTGCAACACCTCGCCCACGAAGGCATGTTGGAGCAGCAGTCGGGCTTCGTCTTCGGGAATGCCACGCTGTCGCATATAAAAGAGCGCGGTGTCGTCGAGTTTGCCGGTGCTTGAGCCGTGGCTACACTTCACGTCGTCGGCATAGATTTCGAGCATAGGTTGTGCATAGGCTCGGGCATGAGGTGAGCAGCAGAGGTTGGCATTGGTCTGCTCGCTCTCTGTCTTCATGCCTTCGGGTCCCACAAAGACTTTGCCGGCAAAGGCTCCAACGCTCGCTCCGTCGAGCACATATTTATAGAGCATATCGCTGCGACATTCAGGGGCGATGTGGTTGACCACGACGTTGTGGTCGGTGGTCTGATGTTCAGAGCCCACCACGGCGGCGTCGGTCACCACCGAGGCCCCTCGTCCTTTCAAGTCTACGTCTATCGTGGTGCGCATCTGTCCGGCAGCGAGCGAGATGGTCGTGTGGTGTAAATGGGCCTCGTCTTGCAGTTGTGCCATCACGTGTACAAAGCCCGTATGCTCGGCAGCGGTCTCTTCGATGGCATAGACCTCGAGGCGTGATTGTTTTTCGAGAAAAACTTCCGAGACGAGTGTGGCGAGGTCGGCCGTGTGGCCCGACGTGTGTTCGCAGCGCAACAGTGTGGCTTCGGCGTCTTGTCCCATCACCACCAGCAATCGTCTCACGTGGAGTGTCGGCATTGTTGCGGTCGAGACGAAGACCACCTGAATGGGTTGTTCGAGTTTCACGCCATCGGGCACATAGACCAGCAGTCCGTCTTGTGCCAACATCGTGTTGAGTGCCACAATGCCGTCGGTGGTTGAGGGTGCGGTCTTGTTATAATAGTTGTGGAGCAATTCGGGGCATTCGTTGGCGGCTTCAACGAGCGACATCACCTTGACCCCTTCGGGCAGCGGCGTTGTGGAGGCCGGCATCACCACGTCTCCCACCACAAAAAACAAATGTGTGGCCATGTTGGGCACGCCGCAGCGGTAGGTTTTATAGGGGTCGGCAGCGGGCCTCAATCTTCGGGCGTTATAGCCCAGGTCGGGTTTGAAAGCCGTCTGCACGTCAAAGTAGCGATAACGCTCGGTGCGTGCTGAGGGCAGTCCCAGTGCAGACAAAGCCTCAAAAGCCGCCTCTCGGCAGTCATTCATTGGCTCGGCACTACCGGCTTCAATCAGCGTTCGGGCTTCGTTGAAGAGGTGGATATATTGTTGATGACTGTTCATGACGGGTTGCTCTCAGAGTCTTGTTTAATCCAGTCAAAGCCTTTCTCTTCGATGGCATAGCCCAGTGCGGCGTCACCGCTTTTCACGATGCGTCCGTTCATCAACACGTGTACGTGGTCTGGTTTGAGATAGTCGAGCATACGTTGATAGTGTGTGATGACCATTGCGCTGGTTTGTTCTGTGCGCAAGGCGTTAAATCCCTCAGCCACGATGCGCAGTGCGTCGACGTCGAGTCCCGAGTCAGTTTCGTCAAGGATGCTGAAAGTTGGTTCGAGCACGGCCATTTGGAAGATTTCGTTACGTTTGCGTTCTCCTCCGCTGAAGCCCTCATTGACACCTCGGCTCATGAAGTGTGCGTCGAGTCCGACGAGTTGTCGTTTTTCTCGGAG
>JAHAWW010000061.1 GCA_018383375.1 Prevotellamassilia sp.
TCAAGGCTTTATACTGAAAGTCTCCATAGAGTTGGTTGATGAAGAACGAGGCCGGCATATCCACGCCACCGGCCACGTCGAGTCCATAGCCGATTTTCCATTTGCGTAGCGAGTCGGCGGCGATGTCCCTGCCGACGGCGGCTCTCAGATAGCCCGACGACGATTTGGCCGACGAAAGACCGTAGCGACCGGCCACGAACCAGAAAGGCGCTTGGTCGCCATTTGAGGTTTGTGCAGAGAGTTCCACGTCGTAGTGTACGTTTTCGGCCAATCGACTCACCTGAGCCGTGGCTGCCAACGTCAAGGCCAAGCCTATAAGGCAAAATTTCAGACGCATATTTATATAATAGTATAGTCTGTGGCTTAATTATTTCTTACCATACATATTTTCGTAGTAGAGCTGATAGTCGTCGCCGCTCACGGCTTCCACCCAAGCGCGGTTTTCGAGGTTCCAGCGTATGGTCTTGACGATGCCCACCTCAAAAGGCGTGTCGGGCTCCCAGCCCAAATCGGCTTTGATTTTTGAGGGGTCGATGCCGTAGCGTTGGTCGTGTCCGAGTCGGTCTTTAACGAAGGTGATGAGGTCGTCGTTAATCCAGCTGATGTCAATCTCCCCGTCGGCGTCATTGTCTTTGCGGCTCAACAGTGTGCGCCACTGCAACTTGTCTTTGACCAGGTAGGGTTTTTGTTTGATGATGATTTTGACGATTTGGATGTTTTGTCGCTCGTTATGTCCGCCCACGTTATAGATGCTGCCGGGCTCAGCTTCTCTGACCACGAGGTCGATGGCTTTGCAGTGGTCTTCCACATAGAGCCAGTCGCGGATGTTCTCGCCCTTGCCATAGACGGGGAGTTTTTTGCCTTGCAGAATGTTGTTGATGATGAGTGGAATGAGTTTCTCGGGAAACTGATAAGGGCCGTAGTTGTTTGAGCAACGTGTGATGCTCACGGGCATATGATAGGTGTCGCGGTAGGCACACACCACGTGGTCGGCCGAGGTTTTAGAGGCGCTGTAAGGGCTGTGGGGGCAGAGGGGAGTTTCTTCGGTGAAAAAGCCTTCCGGTCCCAGGCTGCCATAGACCTCGTCGGTCGACACTTGATGATATCTCACGCCCGAGCGCCATGTGGGGTATCCCGACTCGTCTTTTCCGGTCACCCAGGCGGTGCGTGCGGCTTCGAGCAGTGCTTGCGTACCGAGGATGTTGGTTTGGAGGAAGAGCTGTGGGTTTTCGATGCTGCGGTCCACGTGGCTTTCGGCGGCGAAATTCACCACCACGTCAAAACGGTATTCTGCAAAGAGTCTGTCGAGCAGGTTTTTGTCGCAGATATCCCCTTTGACGAAAAAGCAACGTTCATTGTCGATATCTTCGGCGATGGTGCCGAGATAGCCTGCATAGGTCAACAAATCGAGCACCACGATTTTCACGTCTTGATGCTTTTGCAACATATACTTCACATAGTTGGCACCGATGAAACCGGCAGCGCCTGTAACGAGATAACTTTTCATATTTAAGATTTGTTTATTCTGCAAAGTTAGTGCAAGCGAGAGCAAAGGCCAAAAAAAACTCGTTTTTTATTGGACTTTGCCGAGCGCAGCCTAACTTGCGCCGTCAGGCGAGAGTTAGTGCAAGGCGAGTGGAATGGCAAATAAAACTCGTTTTAATTTGACATTCCCGAGCCGCAGCCTAACTTGCGCCGTCAGGCGAAAGTTAGTGCAAGCGAGAGCAGAGACAAAAGGAAAGACCTTTCTCCTACATATTGTTTTGACCCAATGCAGTCTCATTTTCTTCAAAACCAGCACAACTGAGGCTGCATTTCACCACACACAATCCTCCATTGCCCTCCCCCAGCCTCCCCCATTTTGTCTTTTTCCTCGGCGGGCTTTCGGCTTATATTTGCCATAGGATATAAGAGAAAGCGTCCAACAAACGCGAAAATGCGACTTTTGCCCTC
>JAHAWW010000063.1 GCA_018383375.1 Prevotellamassilia sp.
AAGGGATGCTCTCGGTGGGGCGTGAGAAGGTGAAGAAGGCGGGCCTGTCTGATGTGATTGAGCTCCGCAAGGCCGACTGCCTGCAGTTGCCGCTCGACGAGGCTTCTTTTGATGCCATCACTGTGGCTTATGGCGTGCGCAACTTTTCCGATCTCGACAAGGGGTTGCGCGAGATGTTGAGGGTATTGCGGCCGGGCGGCCGGTTGGCCATCGTTGAGTTGGCTTCGCCGCGACGTTTCCCTATGAAGCAGCTTTTTGGCTTTTATGCGAAATGCTTGATGCCGATGCTCGGACGTCTGGTGTCGAAAGACCGCAGTGCCTATGCTTACCTTCCGGCTACGATGGCTGCCTGCTCACAGGGTGAAGAAATGGTCAGCATTATCCGCAAAGCGGGTTTTGACGAGGTGGAGGCCCGACAGTTTACCTTCGGCTTGAGCACGCTCTATACGGCGGCCAAACCGCTCTAAGTCAGCCCCGAAGTGGCTTCTATGCATTTAGAGATTTGGTTTAAATCTTTTGTGTAATCTATTGTAAAACAGCTCTTATACATTATGCAAACATACGGCCTTATTGGTATGCCGCTGGGGCATTCTTTTTCAGCAAAGTATTTTGCCGAAAAGTTTGAGCGAGAGGGCATAGATGCGCAATATCTCAATTTTGAGATGGCCACACCGACAGTCGGTGTGCCAGAATTGTTGGAGCAGCATAAAGACTTGTGTGGCTTCAATGTGACCATTCCCCACAAGCAGGCCGTCATTCCGTTGCTCTCGGAGATGAGCGAAGAGGCGCGTGCCATAGGGGCAGTCAATGTGGTGTCGGTGTGTCGCCGGCAGGGCGGTGAGGTGGTCTTGAAGGGTTATAACTCTGATGTCATTGGCTTCACCACGTCAATACGTCCGCTGCTCAAACCTTGTCACCAAAAGGCTTTGGTGCTCGGCACCGGTGGTGCGTCGCTGGCGGTGGTCTATGGCCTGCGCTCGTTGGGCATCGAGCCGGTCTATGTGAGTCGTACGCCGTCGGCCGGCCGACTGACCTATGCCGATTTGACTCCTGAAGTGATGGCCGAGCATCTTGTCGTGGTCAATTGCTCTCCGGTGGGGATGTTTCCTCGTGTCGAGGCGGCTCCTGCCATTCCCTATGAGGCGCTGACGGCCAATCACCTGCTTTACGACCTCGTCTACAACCCCCTCAACACGGCCTTTATGCAGCGTGGAGCCGAGCGTGGCGCGGTGGTCAAGAATGGACTGGAGATGTTGCATTTGCAGGCTGAGGCGGCATGGGACTTTTGGCAGAAAGACTTGAAGTAATTCGCGATAATATATTGTGAAATAATGAGATATATGAAAACTCTCAATAAAAGCTATAAGCGAGCACTGCGCCGTGTGGCTTGTCTCGCGTTGATGCTGGCTTTGACTCTGCCGGCCGTGGCGCAGTGGACGGTCGACAAGTTGCCGATGGTGCATTTGCAAGATGCTCGTCGCTATGTTTGCAACCCCGACGGGGTCTTGAGTCAGGCGGCCGTTCAGGCGATTGATGCCCGGCTGATGGCACTGGAGAAACAGACGGGTGTGCAGACGGTGGTTGTCGTGGTCAAAAGTCTTGACCCTGACGACCCATTTGAGTTTGGCATCGACTTGTCCAAGAAATACGGCATTGGTCTGAAAGGCAAAGACACCGGTCTTATCG
>JAHAWW010000067.1 GCA_018383375.1 Prevotellamassilia sp.
CTTTGGCGTAAGCATAGGAGAGCAGGCCCTTATCAGGGCCTTTTTTATTGCCTTTCAAGGCCTTACGGTCATAAGGACAGGAAAAACAGGGCTTATTCCGGTAACAACTGTCCTTATTGGCACAGAAATTTGAAGGCATATTTTGCGCCCAAACGCGTTTGGAGACATTCGAAAGTGGCTTGTCAAGGGTTTGGGACTCATTCCTCGATTTTTTTTGAACTCATTTTGTCACGCTCAACCGCCATCTTTGTACAATGGCCCCACACTCCGCACGCGCACAAACGAGCGGCCATAATGGCAAGTGGAATAAAAAAAGACGCAAAACGTTTTCAATTTCAACGAAAAGCCTTAACTTTGCAACGCAAATACGGAAAGTAGCGCAGTTGGTAGCGCACTACGTTCGGGACGTAGGGGTCGGGCGTTCGAGTCGCCTCTTTCCGACAGAGAGCGGTAATCGGTCTTCACGCCGGTTGCCGCTCTTGTGTATGCAAACCCTACCACAAGCCGTTTCTCGCGCGCACGCGTGTACGTCGCGCACGCGCGCACAATATTATATTAGGAGCACGTCCGTCACGCTCACACTCTGCCACACGGCATAAAGAGCCTCGACCGGCCAAACCTAACATAAATGCAAATTTTATGCATAAAAATGAGCGCCTCTTTGCATATTCAAGCAAAAAGCCGTAATTTTGTCGCATAATTATAACTGACAGCATTTATGAAACAAAGATTTGACCGTCTTGAGACGCTCCGCATCATCTTGTCGCGCGGCGAGGCAGGCAGTCAGGAAAGCATACTGCGCGAATTGTCGCGACATGGGTTTGACGTGACGCAGGCCACCCTCTCGCGCGACCTGCGCAAAATCAAAGCCGTGAAGGTGCCCATACCCGAGGGGTATCGCTACATCCTCCCTGACCACCCTCACTATCAGCGCAAAACGTCGCCATCGACCATCTCTGACTATCTGCGCGCCTCGGGCTTTGAGTCGATAGACTTTTCCGGCAATCTGGCCGTGGTTCACACCCGTCCGGGCTATGCCGGCGGATTGGCCTCCGACATCGACGCCCGCAGCCTGCCCACCATCATAGGCACCATCGCCGGCGACGACACCGTGCTCATCATCATGGCTGAAGACACCAACCGACAAAGCCTCATCGATGACCTCGCCACAGTCATACCGGCCATCAAGAGCGTGATGCTCTAATTGCAACCCCCATTCACTCCTCGCAAATCAACACACCCAAAAATATGGAAGAATATAACGACGGAATTAAAGTTATCGTGGCAGATGCCTCACACGAAAAATATGTAGACACCATACTCCAAACCATCACCGACGCCGCCAAAGTGCGCGGTTCGGGCATTGCATCGCGCACACACGAATATGTGGCCACCAAAATGAAAGAGCGCAAAGCCATCATCGCGCTCTACGGTGAAGAATTTGCCGGTTTCTGCTACATCGAAAGCTGGGAAAACAAACACTACGTGGCCAACTCGGGCCTCATCGTGGTGCCCAAATTCCGCGGTCACCATCTGGCCACCCGCATCAAGCGCCTGGCCTTCTCGCTGTCGCGTCTGCGCTGGCCTAACGCCAAGATTTTCGGACTCACGAGTTCGGGTGCAGTGATGCGCATCAACACCTCGCTGGGCTATGTGCCGGTGCCTTTTGCCGAACTCACTCAAGACGATGAGTATTGGAAGGGTTGCGGCACGCCCGAGCATCCCTGCTGCATCAACTGTGACGTCCTGGCCCGCACCGGCCGCAAATATTGCGTCTGCACCGGCATGCTCTTCGACCCCGCACGCAATCCCGGTCGGCCGCTGCCTGTCGAAGTGCCGCAAGACGTTATTGATTTCATCAAACAAAACGAGCCTCAGGCCTGATTTCATACACAAAAACCACCAACTCCCTCAAACAGACTGAACAATGGAAAAGAAAAAAGTAGTGGTCGCCTTCAGCGGCGGTCTTGACACCTCTTATACCGTAATGTATCTCGCTCGCGAGAAAGGCTATGAAGTGTATGCCGCCTGTGCCAACACCGGCGGATTTAGTGCCGAACAACTCAAAACCAACGAAGAGAATGCCTACAAACTCGGCGCCACAAAATATGTGACGCTCGACGTGACGCGTGAATACTACGACAAAAGCCTGCGCTTCATGATTTATGGCAATGTGTTGCGCAACAATGTCTACCCCATCTCTGTGTCGTCTGAACGCATCTTCCAAGGCATGGCCATTGCCCGCTACGCCCGCGAAATCGGCGCGCATGCCATCGCTCACGGCTCCACCGGCGCCGGCAACGACCAGGTGCGCTTCGACATGACCTTCCTCGTGATGTGTCCCGACATGGAAATAATCACCCTCACACGCGACGGCAATCTCTCACGACAAGAAGAGGTGGACTATCTCAACGCACACGGATTTAAGGCCGACTTCACCAAACTCAAATACAGCTACAACGTGGGCATCTGGGGCACAAGCATCTGTGGAGGTGAGATCCTTGACTCACGCCAGGGTCTGCCCGATACGGCCTATCTCAAGCAAGTGAAAAAAGACGGCCGCGAAGAGTTGCGACTCACCTTTGAAAAAGGCCAGCTCAAGGCTGTCAATGGCGAAGTGTTTGACGACCCTATTGCCGCCATCTGCAAGGTTGAAGAAATCGGCGCCGCCTATGGCATCGGCCGCGATATGCACGTGGGCGACACCATCATCGGCATCAAAGGACGTGTGGGATTTGAGGCTGCCGCTCCGGCCCTTATCATCGCTGCCCACCGCTTCCTCGAAAAATACACCCTCTCTAAGTGGCAACAATACTGGAAAGACCAAGTGGCCAACTGGTATGGCATGTTCCTGCACGAGAGCCAGTATCTCGAACCGGTGATGCGCGACATCGAGGCCATGCTCGAAAGCTCGCAACAACACGTCACCGGCACGGCCATCCTCGAGTTGCGCCCGTTGAGCTTCTCTACCGTGGGCGTGGACTCTGTCAACGACCTCGTGAAGACGAAGTTTGGCGAATATGGCGAGACCCAAAAGGGCTGGACCGCCGAAGACGCCAAGGGTTTCATCAAAGTCTTGTCGACACCGCTGCGCGGGTATTACGCCAACCACCCCGACGAGTTCTAATCGCTCACAATACTGACTGAACCATGCCGCGTGCCGCTTGTGCACGCGGCGTCTCTCTTAAAACTCCCGATATGATTAAAATAGGAATTGTAGGTGGTGCCGGTTACACCGCCGGCGAACTTTGTCGCATTTTGCTTAATCACCCTGAAGCCGAAATCGTTTTCATACACAGCGAAAGCAATGCCGGCAACTACATTGCCGATGTCCACGAGGGACTTTATGGCGAAACAGACCTCCGCTTCACCGACCAGTTGCCCATCGAAGAGGTTGACGTGCTCTTTTTCTGCTTCGGACACGGCAAAAGCACAAGTTTCCTCGCCGAGCATTACGTGCCGGCCGACGTGCGCATTATCGACCTGGCTCAAGACTTTCGTCTGGAAGCCGAAGACAACGACTATGTTTATGGTCTGCCCGAACTCAATCGCAACCGCATAATCGGCGCACGCCATGTGGCCAACCCGGGCTGCTTTGCCACCTGCATCCAACTCGGCCTGTTGCCGCTGGCCAAAGCCGGACTGCTTGAAGGAGACATCTCGGTCAATGCCATCACTGGTTCGACCGGTGCCGGCGTGAAGCCCTCGGCGACCACACACTTCTCGTGGCGGTCGGGTAATATGAGTGTCTATAAGGCATTCAACCACCAGCACGTGCCCGAAATCCTGCAATCCATCAGACACCTCCAGCCTGAATTTGACGGCCGCCTCGACTTCATCCCCTACCGCGGCGATTTCCCACGAGGCATCTTTGCCACCGAGGTGGTGCGCTGCGACCGGTCGGAAGAAGAGATTGCAGCCATCTACACCGACTTTTACAGCGAAGCGCCCTTCACCCACTACGTGGGCCGCAGCATAGACATGAAGCAGGTGGTCAACACCAATAAGTGCATCATCCACACCGAGCGCCACGACGACAAACTGCTGGTCACGGCGTGTATAGACAATCTGCTCAAAGGAGCTTCGGGACAGGCCGTGCAAAACATGAACCTCATGTTTGGTCTTGAAGAGACCACCGGCCTGCGGCTCAAACCGCTCGGCTTCTGACAACGCCTTCCCACACACACCTCATTCCACACAGGCCTTTCGGCCTGACTCAACACACTCACATGCAACTTTATCCCGTATATCCTCTCTTTGACATCGAAATTGCCAAAGGTCTTGGTTGCCACGTTTGGGACACCCACGGCACCGAATATCTTGATCTCTATGGCGGCCATGCCGTCATCAGCATCGGCCACTGCCATCCACACTATGTGGAAGCCATCAGTCGCCAAGCAGCCACGTTGGGCTTTTATTCCAACTCGGTCGAAAACAGCCTGCAAGTGCGTCTGGCCGAGCGACTCGGCAAGGCCTGCGGCTATGAAGACTACGCGTTTTTTCTCATCAACTCAGGCGCCGAAGCCAACGAGAATGCACTGAAATTGGCCTCGTTCCACACGGGTCGCAGTCGCATCTTAGCCGCCGGTCATGCCATCCACGGCCGCACCTCACTGGCCGTCGAAGCCACCGACAACCCCAAAATCGTGGCGCCCATCAACCAAAACGGACACGTCACCTTTTTGCCGCTTAATGACCTCGATGCCTTCAAGGCCGAACTTGACAAAGGCGATGTGGCAGCCGTCATCGTGGAGTGTATCCAAGGCGTGGGCGGCATACGCATGGCTACGGCTGAGTTCATGCAGGGACTGCGTGAGGCCTGCGACGCTAACGGCACGGTGCTCATCTGCGACGAAATACAGTGTGGTTATGGCCGCAGCGGCCGTTTCTTTGCCCATCAGCATCTGGGCGTGCGGCCCGACCTCATCACCGTGGCCAAAGGCATCGGCAACGGCTTCCCGATGGGCGGCGTCTTGATTGCGCCCAAATTCCAAGCCGTCTACGGCCAACTCGGCACCACCTTCGGCGGCAACCATCTGGCCTGTGCGGCCGCCATCGCCGTGCTCGACGTCATTGAGAGCGAACAGCTCATCGACAATGCCGCACATGTGGGAGCCCACCTCTTGAAACGCCTCCGCACATTGGCCGAAAACAATCCCGCCATCACCGACGTGCGCGGCGAAGGCTTGATGATTGGCATCGAATACGCCCAACCCATCAAGGCTCTGCGTACGCATCTGGTGAAAGAAGAACACGTGTTCACCGGCACGGCCTCGACCAACATCCTGCGCCTCTTGCCGCCACTCTGCCTCACCATTGCACAGGCCGACGACTTCATCGACCGACTCGAGCGCGCCATGGCCGCCACGTGCTGAAGGCCGACAGAACTTTAATGCGCCGCGAAGAAAATCTAATTGGTCTTTTCAAACAAAAAAGGCCGTTCTCAGTGACGCTATGCCACTTTTTTTAACATCGGCCGCACCCGGAAAAGGGCGAAAGGCACGAAAAAAAGGCTGAATAGCTGAAAAACATGGCCCAACGGCGCCGACAAAAACCGGTCATTAGCGCAGCAAAAACTGTCCTTATGCCGATTTTTCCTGTCCTTAACCCCGTAAACCACTGAAACACAAGAAGGAGGCCCATTAAGGCCTCCTTCTCTTTTATCCTAACTCAAAGATAACAGACAAAAGCGGAAAACAAAAAGACCAATACGGCCAAGCAGCACACATTGCGACACAGGTGGCCCTGCCATGCTCCCCAAAAAACAAAAGTTATGACGCCTCCGAAAAATTTTAAGCCACTAAACCTTTGCCTTTTAGAGAGAAAAGCGTAACTTTGTCGCCGTTTCAATCCCATTGCACGAAACAACCAGTTTACCAAAAACGCAATCCATTAGAAATCACTAAAAAAGACATAACAACAATGAAAAAAGGCATTCATCCCGAGAACTATCGTCCCGTCGTATTCAAAGACATGAGCAACGGCGACATGTTCCTCTCTCGCTCTACCTGCAAAACCAACGATACGGTTGAATTTGAAGGCGAGACCTATCCCGTAGTGAAACTCGAAATCTCAAGCTCGTCTCACCCCTTCTACACCGGTAAGTCTAAACTCGTCGACACCGCCGGCCGCGTAGACAAGTTCATGAGCCGTTACGGTAAATCACAGAAGAAGTAATATAATAGCCTTATTCATACGGCGGGTGTATCACCAAAACGGACGATACACCCGCCGGTGTATTTTCAGACGGTCAAACCCCATTGCCCGCACACCTTAAACCTTCCCGCCAATGAAAGACGTCTTCCAACTGCGCTGTGAGCCTATTCCCCTTGTGCGCATTGCACTCATCGGCCTGGGCGGCAGAGGACTCAAAACCCTGCGCCGCTATGCCTTCATTTGCGGCGCCGAAATACGCCTGCTCGCCGACCTTGACGAAGAGCGACTCATGGCAGCCAACGACGAACTGATGCGGAGCGGACGACCCAAAGCCCAACTGCTCTCAGGCGAGGACGGATGGAAAGAGGCCTGCCGGCACAACGATATTGACCTCATCTATATCTGCACCGACTGGCACACCCACACACCGATGGCCGTGGAAGCCATGCGACAGGGCAAACACGTGGCCGTGGAGGTGCCGGCAGCCACAACCATCGAAGAGTGTCACCTGCTCGTCGAAACCGCCGAAGCCACCCGACGACACTGCTTCATGACCGAAAACTGCTGCTATGACCGCTTCGCACTGGCCACCCTCGAAATCTACCGACAAGGACAACTCGGCAGACTCACCCACCTCGAAGGGGCTTACATACACCACCTCACCGACCAACGCGACGAAGAAGGCCGACCGATAGAGCCGAGCTGGATGCAACGCAGTCTGCTGCGACACGGTGCCAATCCCTATCCCACCCACGCCTTAGGCCCCATAGCCCATCTCATCGGACTGCACCGAGGTGACCGCATGCAATATCTCGTGTCAATGTCAAACACCCACAAAGACAACGACAACCTCACGCCGCCACTTAACACCACGCTCATCCACACGGCCAAAGGCGCCACCATCATGCTGCAACTCGACGTGTCAACGCAGCGACCCTACAACCGGCTGCAAACCGTGTGCGGCACGAAGGGATTTATGCAGAAATATCCGCAACCCACCATCTACACACCACAAACCGGCGACACCCTCATCGGTGACAAGGCACTGGCCTATGCCAGACAATTCACCTCAGGACACGCCGCTCAACTCTGGGAAGAAGGACACGCCATGGGAGTGCCTAACGAGATGAACTACGCAATGGACGCACGACTCATTCACTGCCTGCGCCACGGTCTGCCACTCGACATCGACGTGTATGACGCCGCCGAATGGTCGAGCCTCAGCCCGCTCACGGCACTCTCGGCCGCAGACGGTAGCCGCCCCACACCCATACCTGACTTTACCCACGGGCTTTGGGACACACCCGAATGGCAAAAAAACACCGACTACTGACCCGAGAGACCTGCAATACCGCACCGTTTGAACAAAAAAACAGCAGCAAAAGCAAAAAAAGACGCGAAACACTTGGCAGATACAGGCAAAACCTCTATCTTTGCACTCGCTTAACAGCAATAACGGTTTGATTCGCTAGCTCAGCTGGTAGAGCACAACACTTTTAATGTTGGGGTCTTGGGTTCGAACCCCAAGCGAATCACCAAAAGAGAAGCCACTTTCACACAAGAAGGTGGCTTCTCTTTTTCTACACGACCAAAAAGCGGTTTTACTCTTTCTTAACGATATACACGACGACGCTTCCATCGGCTTTGTCTATCTTTGACCTGTCATAACGACAAGACTTGACCACTTAACCTCAAAACATCTCATCACTATCATGAAAAAACTACTTCTTATTGCCGCCACTGTTGTCATGGCCGGCGCCACCGTGTCTTGCAAGTCTGAACAAACCAACAAAGACGCCGCAAAAGACTCCGCTACCACCCAAACGGATAGCACGGCTGCCGCTACCGACCAAGCCTTTGCCACAAAAAAACTGAAGGTGGCAATGGGACAAAAGTCGCGCTACGAACTGGAACTGGACTATCCCATAAGCGGCAAACCGGAGGTGATGGATGCGATACGCCTTTATCTGCTGAAACAATGCGGCACGAAGGCCACCGACCTCAACGACCCTATTGAAGCAATCAAAGCATCGGGCCAAGCCTTCATCGCAGAAGGCGACAAAACCCAAGCCCAATTTGCTGACGAAGAATATCCAATGCCGCCCTACACCAGCAAAATGGAAATTGACATAGAGTGCAACTATCCGACGTTTATCACCTACGAAGGCGAAAGCTATATCTACACCGGCGGCGCCCATGGCATGCCGATGGAAATGATTGCCACGTTCGACGCCAATACGGGCAAACAACTCACTTTTGACGACCTCATTCTCCCCAATAGCAAAGGCCAACTGCTCAAACTCATTCAGAAGCACGTGTTGGCCCAAGACGAGTACCAGTCGAGCACACTGAACGATTTCTTTGAATTCACCTTACCCTCGCAAGCACCCGCGCTCAAATCAGACGGCGTCAAATTTCAATACCAAGCCTATGAGATTTGCTGCTATGCCATGGGTATGCCCGACTGCACCATTCCCTATGACGAGATACGCCCCATGCTCACAGACTATGCCAAGCAACTGATTGCCGGCATACAGAAGAAAGATTAATAAGCCACACAGACTTCACCAAAAACAACATCCCCGCCACGCTGCACCTTGCAGGAGTGGCGGGGATGTTGTGATGATTTACCCAATGACGGTGAGCCGCGCAAACTTGAGGAGGAGGTTTTTGCTCCCGGCATTGTCAAAGTTCACACGGGCTTTAGCGCTGTCGCCGGTGCCTTCGAGAGCCTCGATGGTGCCTTTGCCAAACCGCTCATGCGCCACCCGCATACCCACCGAAAGGGTGCCGTTGGACTGAAGCGAAGGTCCGGCCGGCGTGGACGCCACTGGGCGCATCGTGGGCTTAGACATCTGCGGCACAGACGGCTTTGACGAAAAAAATGATGGCCGGGACGAGAAACCAGACGACGAAGGCGGCGACGAGAAACGGCCGGACGGCTGCCCCTGACTCTGGTCGAGAAAACGCGCATCAATCTCGCGAATGAAAGGACTCACATGGCCAAACTCCATCTTACCAAAACGGAAACGGCTTGTGGCATAGGTGAGATAACACCGCTTTTTGGCGCGCGTGATAGCCACATAAAACAGACGGCGCTCTTCTTCCATCTCTCGCGGATAAAGCTTGGCGTTGGCATTAGGAAACAAGTCTTCTTCAAGCCCTGTGACGAAAACCGTGTCAAACTCCAACCCCTTGGCTGCGTGTATCGTCATAAGTGACACACGCGGCGTAGTGTCTTCTTTCTCGTCGGCATCGGTGAGCAGGGCCACTTGTGCGAGATAGTCGGTGAGGAGCACGCGGTCGTTGCCGGTTTCCTCATAGACCTCAGCCTCATTGGCCTTAATGGCATTAAGCAACTCCTCAACATTTTCGCGCCGGCTGATGCCTTCAGGGCTAAGGTCTGCTTGGAGCTCAGCGCCTATGCCGCTTCGGCGAATGATTTCTGTGGCCAAGACAGAGCCGCTCTCGCTGTGCAGTCGCTCTCTGAAGCTCACCATCAACGCCACGAAGTTTTGCAGTTTAGCCTTAGTGCCTTTGTTGAGTGCCAGCCCGAAATCTTCGGGTGCCGAACAGACTTGCCAAAGCGACATTCCCGAGGCTGTGGCCGCCGTCTGAATCTTACCCAAAGTGGTCTGACCGATGCCACGCGCGGGATAGTTGATGATGCGCTTAAATGCCTCCTCGTCGTGAGAGTTGCAGACCAGTCGGAAATAGGCCATGAGGTCTTTCACCTCTTTGCGCTGATAAAACGAAAGGCCGCCATAAATGCGATAAGGTATCCCCATCGTGCGAAACGTCTCTTCAAACGAGCGGCTCTGGGCATTGGTGCGATAGAGCAAGGCGATTTGGTCGTAGGGGACGCTTTCCCGCATGTGCAGTCTGTGGACTTCGCCGGCTATCTTGGCACTCTCGTCTTTCTCGCTGTAGGTCTGAAACACCTTGAGTGGCTCACCCTGTTCTTGCTGACTATACACCTCTTTGGGTATCTGGCTTTTGTTGTGTCGGATGAGACTGTTGGCAGCGTTGACAATGGTTTGCGTGGAGCGGTAATTGCGCTCGAGTTTGATGAGACGGGTGGTGGGATATTGACTCTGAAAGCCGAGGATGTTGTCGATGCGTGCACCACGAAATGAATAGATGCTCTGCGCGTCGTCGCCTACCACACAAACACGGGCGTCGGTGGCAGCCAACTGGCGCACTATCTGATGTTGCACGGCATTGGTGTCTTGATATTCGTCGATAAGGATATAGCGGAAGCGCTCGCGATAGCGTTGCATCACGTCGGGATGCTGTTCAAAGAGCAACCAAGCTTGTAGCAACAAGTCGTCGAAATCCATCGCGTTGGCCGCCTTGAGGCGTTGATTGTAAAGGGCATAGAGTTTACCGGCCATAGCGACATTGGCAATGCGGTCGCGGTGGGCAATAGTGGGGTCCGACTGGTATTGTGCGGGCAATATCAACGCATTTTTGGCTTCGGAGATAAGTGAAGCAATATGGCGGGGCTTATAGACTTTGTCGTCGAGTCCTTGTTCTTTGATAAGGGATTTAATGAGGCTGAGACTGTCGGAGGCGTCATAGATAGTGAAGTCGGAGGGATAGCCCGTATAGGCGGCTTCGATGCGGAGTATGCGGGCGAAGATGCTATGGAATGTGCCCGACCACACTTGGCGTGCAGCCTCTTCACCCACTACGCCGGCAATGCGGTCGTTCATTTCGCGAGCCGCTTTGTTGGTGAAGGTGAGGGCCAAGATTTGCCACGGCATCATGCCCTGCGAGATGAGATAGGCAATCTTATACGTGAGCACACGTGTCTTGCCCGAGCCGGCCCCGGCTATGACGAGCGAAGGGCCGTCGCAATAGGCCACGGCCTCCCATTGTGCTTCGTTGAGCGCAGACTGAAAATCAAAAGACATATATATAATAATATAGGACTATCGGCACGCCTCACGGCCATACATAAACAAGAAGAAATGGCGGGCGACGCTACGGTGGCTCACTGCCGGTTTTTGTCGTGAGTGAGTTTACGTTTGAAGAAATTGACCCTCATGCTGAGTTCTTCTTGCAAAGCCTGCAACGAGTCGGACGGCGTCTCGGCATGCTCAATCTGCAAGCGCACCTCGGCCAGACGGCTTTGGGCATCGGCTATTTCTATGGAGTCGAGCAACAAGATGCCGGCATTGCGTGCATCGTAGGCCAATTTGCAGCGGGTGCGCAGTTGACTCACTTCGCGGCGTGCGGTTTCATAATCTTGACGAGCCAGAGCGTCACGCGATTTGGCCAAAATGGTTTGTCCCTC
>JAHAWW010000070.1 GCA_018383375.1 Prevotellamassilia sp.
GTGAGGGCTCCGAATATGCGGCGCCAATGGCCATAGCGCAGGTTGAGCCAGAATTCTTCGAGGCTGCGGCCGAATTTTATCATAGGGTGACGCCAAGCCATAATGCGGTAGACGCGCCAGCGATAGGCCACATGGTCTGTGACGTGGAGGGGATGACGAAGAGGAAAATCGAGTGTGTGACGACCCATGGTGAAGATGCGGCGGTAGCCATGCGGCATGGTCGAGAGGCTGCCGGCAAAGTGGGTGGAGTCGTCGCTCACACCGATATTGGTAATCATATTGACACGAGGCACTATGGCCAATTGACCTTGAAGCAGCAGGGCAGCGTGGAAAATGGTTTCGTAAAATTCCTTCCCCGATGCTCTGTGGGCCCGGCACATAGGCAGAAAGTCTTTGCGCAGCCGCCGCTCGCGAGTGAGTGCCTCTATACGGGAAACGGCCACGGGGTCGTCGAGCCAGGCGTAGTCGGCTTGCCACTTGTCGAAAACCCTTCGCCACGAAGCCCAGCCCCAGATGCTGAAGTTGGTGGTGAAGAAATAGTCGTCGGTGCCGATGTCGGTGGTCTTTTCGTCGACGTTGAGGCCGGCAATCATACCGATGCGTTCGTCGTCGGCATAGCGCTCGAGCATTTCTGCACAAAAGGGGATGAAAGAGTCGGAGACGACGTCGTCGTCTTCGAGTACAATGACACGGTCGGACAGTGAGAAGGCCCAACGTTGTGCCAGATATTCAGAAGGGTCGCAACCCCGGTTGACGGTCTGATAATTGGTCTTTACCTCACACTGCCAGTCGACGTGGCTCACCACCTCCCGGCAAGCCTTGATGCCCGGCAAGTCGGCTTCGCCTCGCGGTCCGTCTTGGTAAAGAAACAGACGTGAGGGGCGTGACTTCCGCACAGACTCAAACACACGACTCAGTGGTTCGGGCCTGTTGAAAAACAATATCAAGACGGCAGCGTCGGTCTTGAAAGGTGGAAGTGGTGCGGTCATGAGTGTGATTGTTTTTGAGTCGAAGAGTCTCTTAGTCTTTTTGACTTATGAGTTCAGGCACATAAAACACGGCGTGGCCGTGGCGTTTGTCTTCGGGTGGCAAACTCATATAGTCACGATAGAGGTCGCGGAGATAGGCGTCGGGGTTGGCAGGAGCACTGAATGTCTCGCCCTCAAACATGATGTCGCAGACGGGAAAAACACTGTCGGTGCGGTGCATGATGCCGTAGCCGTTGTTGTTGAGCGTATTGGAGATGTATTCACCACGGCTGCGAAGGAGGCGGGCTGTGTGCCAGCAAAGACTCAACAATGCGCGTTTGGCCCCGAAATAAAACAGTTCGGCCACCGACCGCCAAGAGTAGACGTGACGGGCGAGCAAGACGGCATTGGCTTTGTTGTAGCCACCGGCCACACGCTTGACAAAACCGCGTGAGACTGAGGGATAGTCTATCATTGGGAAGATGTCGACAAACACGCCTTTGGCATAATCGAGACTGAAGTCGTCGTCGTATTCCACAAAAAAGGAGTTGACATCGCGCACCTTATAGATGGGTAGGCGCAGGTTGGTGTCGGTCGCGGGCGATTGGATGATGAGCCCGTCGGGCAGGTCGCTGCGGCAGGCTTCGATAAATCGTGGCAGGTCTTCGCGGCGCATAGCGATGTCAATGTCGTCGTCCCATGGGATAAATCCGCCATGGCGAATTGCGCCGAGCAGGGTGCCGCCATCGAGCCAATAGACTATGTCGTGACGGCGACAGATGCGGTCTATTTCGCGCAAGATGGCGAGCTCTTTGAGTTGAAGTGCGCGCCGATGGTTTTCGAGATATTGCTCAAGGGGTGTGGGCATATTATTGCTTTGAGTGAAGGCATTATTTATGATTGTCCGCCCCGTCTGACGTCGATGACTTGGCCGGTGTAGTCGGTGAGCAGGGTGGCGACTGTGGCTCGGGCCACGGTTTCGGATTTGAGCAAAGTGTCGTCAGGTTCGGTGCCGAAGTTTTTCACTCTCATCGGTGTTTTGGTGCGTTCGGGATTGATACAGTTCACGGCAATGCCGTCGGTGTCCCATTCCTGGGCTATGGCTTGGACGAAATTGACGATGGCGGCCTTGGTCGAGGAGTAGATGCTGTAGAAGGCTCGGCCTCGTGTGTAGCTGCTCGAGGTGAAGAAAATGAGTTTGCCTCGGCTTTTGGCCAAATGGTCGTGAGCGGCGAGCGCCACATTGACCACTCCGAGATAGTTGGTGTCGATGGCTCGGCGGATGGTGTCGTAGTCCATAGTGGCCAGCGGCTCTTTGTTGAGCACACCGGCTGTGTTGATGACGAAATCGATTTGGGCCTCTTTTGCAGCCACTTTGTCGAAAGCTTCACGGACGTCGGCCATTTGGCTCACGTCGGTGTGGGTGGTGCTGCGCGAAAAGGCGTAGACTCGACAACCAGACTCTTGGAGCAGGCGGGCCGTGTCGAGTCCAATGCCATAACTCCCACCAAAAACGACAGCCACCTTGCCGCTCAATCGGTCGGTGTCGGGCTTGATGTCGCCTTGCATTTCAAGACCGCGCAGTTGGAAGAGTTTATCGAGCAGATAGGTATCTTCTTTATATGTGAGTTTCATGTTGCTCTCTTCGCCCTTGACTAAAAAGACGGGCACTTCGGGCATGTATTTCACCACCACACCACAATCGTCGGTCACCTTGAAGGCCGGGTCTTTGAGTGCGCGGCGATAGGCTTCGGCAATGACGGCGAGACGAAAAGCTTGTGGGGTCTGACCGCGTTGCAGGCGTGAGCGGTCAGGGATGGTGGCGATGTGGTCGCCCTCGGCCTCGATGATGGTGTCGACGGCCGGCAGGGTGACATCAATGGCTTCGTGGATTTTGAGCGCTTCACACACGTCGTCGATGATGCGCTCAGATACCAACGGCCTGACGGCATCGTGAAAGAGCAGATTGACCTCTTCGCCCTCGTATGCTCTGATGGCAGAGAGGCTGGAGTCGTAGCGCTCTTTGCCGCCAGCCAGAATTTTCTTCACCTTTTTCCATCCACTGCGCACGACGATGTTTTCGACTTCTGCCACATAGAAGGGGTTGGACACGATGGCAATTTCGTCGATGTGGGCATTGCGCTCGAAGGCGTCAATCGTGTGCTCAATGACGGTTTTGCCGGCCACTTTAAAAAATTGTTTCGGTGTGCTCAGTCCCAGGCGGCTGCCAATGCCTCCTGCCAGCACGACGGCAATGTTTTTGATCATAGCGTGAAGAGAGAGTGTGTCGTTTTTGCAATTATTGTTTTTCGAGTTTGAAGAGGTCGCAGCCATAGGCCGAGATGAAGGGGTAGAAGAAGCCCCGAATGCGTCCCTTGAGCCCTGTGGGGTTGCCGGGATAAACACGGTCGTAGTGTCGGCCGCAGAGCGCACAAAGCCTCAGGGTGGAAAAGATGTTTCGCTTTGTCATCAATCGGGCCATGCGTGCGGGAACGGGTTGAAGTTCGGCGTCGATGTGGTCGGCCAGATAGTGATAGAGGCGGTTGAAATTGTGCTTTTTTTGCAAATGCCGCCGATGGAAATACCCCAAGAGGTAGGGCTGCCATGTGGGATGGTCGGCCGGTTCCCAGCGCCCGCGTTTCTTCACCCTTGTCGTGGCCGAACCGACATAGTGTCGGTGCCAGTTGAGCGGTTCGTCCACCCGTCGTATGCCGTGCCCCATCAGAGCGTGAAACGAAATCCACCAGTCATAATAAATCATATAGTCCCAGTGCTTGATGCTGTGGAAGAAATCTCGGCGCATCAGCATGGTGTGGCCTGGTGTGCAATCGTAGAAGAGGATGTGCTCGAAATCGGTGCGTGGCTTGACCAGCACGTGGAGCGGCTCTTTGTATTCTGGGTCGGTATAGTATGCCGATATGCAGAGATCGGCCTGCCCGATGGTCTCTATTTGTCGGCGTATTTTTTGTGGAAACCAAATGTCGTCTTGGTCGCAAAGGGCGATAAAATCGCCTTCAGCCTTGAGCGCTGCAGTGTGGAAATTCCGGTTGAAGCCCAGACATTGCTCGTTAAAAAACAAGCGGATGTTATTGTGTCGGGTCGCATAGTCTTGGAGCAGTTGGCGTGTGCCATCGGTCGACCCGTCGTCTTGTATGATGATTTCATGGAGCGGATAGTCGCCGGCCAGCACCGAATCGAGCTGTTCGCGCAAGAAGGCCATACCGTTGTAGGTGCACATCACCACCGATACCCGCTCATGCCGTATGTTGTTTGTCGCAGTCATTACCGGTCAGTTTTTTCGCCCCATTTCTTGCAGAGCTTGCCGCCCACGAGGCAATAGACTCCGATGATGATGAAGGGTATGCTCAAGAGCTGCCCTTGGTTGAGGCCTATGGTGCCCACCATGCTCACCTCCCAAGACTCTTGCACCTCTTTGATGAATTCCACGAGGAAACGGAAGGTGAATATAGCCGTGAGGCACCAGCCGAAAAACATACCCGTACCCACCTTTGTGCGGTAGCGGCGATAGAGCCACAATCCCACAAAGAAGAAAACGAAATAGGCCACGGCCTCAAAGAGCTGAGCCGGATAGCGCGGCAAGACATCGCCATTGGCCGCAAAGACAAAACCGAAGTCAGTGCCCGTGTATTTGCCCACAATCTCTGAGTTCATCAAGTTGCCCAGACGAATGCAACAAGCCGCAATGGGAGTGGCAATGGCAATGTTGTCGAGCACGCGCAAGAGGTTGACTTTGGTCTTTTTGACATAGAGCCAAAGGGCAATCATCAAGCCCAGTGTGCCGCCGTGCGAGGCCAAACCGGCATATCCAGTGCAGCGCCAGCCTTCGGCCGTCTCTCTGATGGGCAGCAACATCTCGATGGGATGAGAGAGAAAATAGCCCGGTTCGTAGAGCAGGCAGTGCCCCAGGCGGGCGCCCAACAGGATGCCGATGAAGCAATAGTAAAAGAGGGGCTCGAAAGTGCCGGCCGGCATTTTTTGCCGTCGATAGAGCCACAGCATAACAAAATAGGCTGCCACCAGTCCGATGCACCATAGTGCGCCGTACCAATGAATGGTGAAACTGCCCACGCTCACGAGGTCTTTGCTTGGCTCCCATATGATATATAACAGATGTGGGCTCATGTTTTTTTGTTTGGTTTAAGAGTCTGAGAGATTAAGAGATGTGAGCGGCCGCTCATTCCTGTATTGCACAAACTTGCAGGGCTTGCCTTTGCCTCTTTGTCTAGAAGAAGTCACACATTAAATCGGAAGTGCATAATGTCGCCGTCTTGCACCACATATTCTTTGCCTTCCACATGGAGCAATCCGGCCTCGCGCACAGCAGCTTCAGAGCCCAAGCGCACATAGTCGTCGTATTTGATGACCTCGGCACGGATGAAACCCTTCTCAAAGTCGGTGTGGATGACGCCGGCACATTGCGGTGCTTTCCATCCTCGGCGATAGGTCCAAGCCTTCACCTCCATCTCGCCGGCCGTGATGAACGTCTCGAGACAGAGCATCTTGTAGGCCGCTTTGATGAGACGGTTGCAACCGCTCTCTTCCAGTCCCACGTCTTGGAGAAACATCTGTCGTTCTTCGTAGCTTTCAAGTTCGGCAATGTCGGCTTCGGTCTGTGCGGCCAAGACGAGTACCTCGGCACCTTCGTCTTTCACCGCTTCGCGCACCTCGTCGACATAGTGGTTGCCCGTGGCGGCAGAGCCTTCATCCACATTACATACATAAAGCACGGGTTTGGAGGTGAGCAAAAACAGTCCCCGCGCCGCTTTTTGCTCGTCGGGCGACTCAAACTGCACGCTTCGCGCCGAGCGGCCTTGAAGCAGGGCTTCGCGATAGGCTGTCAAGACGTCATATTCGGTCTTGGCGTTTTTTTCGCCGCCCACTTTGGCAATTTTTTCTACGCGTTTGATGCGGTTTTCCACCGTCTCGAGGTCTTTGAGTTGGAGCTCGGTGTCGATAATTTCTTTGTCTCTCACGGGGTTGACCGAACCGTCCACGTGCACCACATTGCCGTCGTCGAAACAGCGCAACACATGGATGATGGCGTCGGTCTCGCGGATGTTGCCCAAAAACTGATTGCCCAGGCCCTCACCTTTGGAGGCTCCTTTCACCAAGCCGGCGATGTCGACGATTTCAACCGTGGTGGGGACGATGCGCCCGGGATGAACCAATTCGGCCAACCGGTTGAGCCGCTCGTCGGGGACGGTGATGACGCCCACATTAGGCTCGATGGTACAGAATGGGAAATTTGCCGATTGCGCTTTAGCGTTGCTCAGGCAGTTAAATAGGGTCGATTTGCCCACGTTGGGCAGGCCGACGATGCCACATTGTAAACTCATTGGATTTTTATTGCTTGTTTTGTTTTTCTGAAGATTTCCTTATGGCCAACACCAAAGCACCCACAAAGACCACGATGATGAGGCCGAGTGCCACAAAGGCGATAGTGTTGGTGGCTTTGACGGATGTGGGCTTGAAAGTCATCACCACCTTGTGGCTTCCGGCCGGCACTTTGAGGGCACGCAAGATGTAGTTGACGCGTCCCAATTCAGCCGGCTGCCCGTCGATGGTGGCAGTCCAGCCGGGGTAGTATATTTCTGAGAAAACCACCAAGCCACCCTTGTCTGAACGGATGTCGTAGTGCAGCTCATTGGCCTCATAGCTGGTATTGGTCACCTCACCACTTCCCAGCGGCGAACCCTCGAGCTGGCTGCGAAATTGCTCGTCGGCCACGGCAGCGCGTTTGGTGTCCAACCGTTTGAGCGCAGCCATTTCGGCATTGGCACCTTTCACGAAGTCCAACCGCTCCACAAACCATCCTGCACCGCCTGCCGAGGGGTTGATGGCAGCCACAGTGCCGGTTTGCTCGTTGGGCAGGATGAGATATTTCATATTGAGCATATTGAGCACGGGACAGATGCTGTCGCCGCCCACCACAGTCGGCATATTATCGCCTTCTTTGATTTGCAGTGCGCCATAGAGACGGTCTTTTTCTTTGTTCAGACAGTGTGAGATGACGTCTTGATAGCGTCTGAGCTTGGCCGGATGATAGCCGCCGATGTTGTGGTGCCAATAGCCGGCTGAGTTGTCGTTGAACGTGTTGACGTGCAGGTCGAGCACGCGATAATAGCTCTTGTCGGCCAGAATCTGTTCGTCGGCATGCGATTTGCCTCCAAGCGTTTCGGTGCGCACATAGGGGTCGGAGAAGTTGTCGGTGTTGAGATAGTGTTTGTTGACCATCCACATGTCCACCAGACACCCCGCAGCCACGGCGGCGCAAACCGTCCACGAAGGTATTTGCTTGACAAGCAAAACAAGCGCCACAGGGATGGCACAAATCACAATCACCAGCAGCGAGCGTCCTGCCGACGCCGAAATCACGCTTTGGCGCATTCCGGCAATGAGGCTGCCATATTCAGAGGCAAAGTCGGGGTCGACAGAGGCCAGATAGTTCATGGTCGAAGCCTCGTCGGCCGAGAGCGGAGTGCCGGCAAGCGACGGAATGAGCCAAAGCGCCAGACACACCCCTGCCGTCAGCGCAGTGGCCACGCCCAGACCAATTTGTCCGCGGCGACATCGGAGCAGGTCGCCACGCATCTGCAACACTCTGGCCAAGGCCAGCAAGGCCAAAAGCGGTATGGTAAATTCAGCAATGACCAGCGCCGACGACACCGTTCGGAATTTGTCGTACATCGGCAGATGGTCCACGAAAAAGTGTGTCAGCCACGGACTGTTATGGCCCCAAGCAAACAAGAGCGAGAGGATGGTGGCTCCTGCCAGTGCCCATTTCATCGGCCCGCGCACAATAAACAATCCGAGAATGAAGAGCAGACAGACGAAAGCGCCCACATAGACCGGTCCCACCGTGAAGGGTTGGTTACCCCAATATTTGTTGGCTCCTGGCAGTGTCTTCACCGGGTTGGCCTGTCCGGGATGCCCGGCCTCAAAATCGGCAGCCGTTTGCTGCACCACACCCATATAATTATAGAGGCTACTTTGTGGTTCGTCGTAGACATTTTCTTGTGTCACTGCCTGTCCTGTTCCGCCTCCTTTGAAGTCGGGGATGAGCAGCGTCAAGGTTTCGTCCACGCCATAGCTCCATTGAGTGATATAGTCATAGTTCAGTCCGCCGGCAGTTGTTTCCTCTCCATTGGCCTGTGTGTTGTCTTCGGTTTTTTGGGCTGTCAGTTCGCTGCCGCCGCGCATGGTATGTTTGGCGTAAGTGTAGGTGTGGTAAAGATTAGGCAGATTGGCGGCCACGCCCAGCATTCCGGCCACCAAGACCACGGCCATAGCCCTGAGCCAGCGGCGCGGCGAGAGCGTGTTTTGCCCCAAGGCGTCGTCGGGAGCCCCCTTGCGTCTGAAAGCCTGGATGCCGTATGCCGCGGCGATGAGTCCTATCACAAAGAGGAAGTAGTAGGTCATCTGCACGTGGTTTGACAAAATCTGAAAAGCCGTGAAGAGCGCCGTCACCGCTGCGCCCCACATCAGTTTGCCCCTCAGACACAACACGATGCCCGCAATCGTTGGCGGAATATAGGCCAGCGTCATCACCTTCCAGATGTGTCCGGCGGCAATGATAATGAAGAAATATGAAGAGAAGGCCCATACCACGGCGCCCAAAGCAGCCAGATAAGGTTTGAAATTGAAAGCCCTCATCATGATGTAGAAGCCCAGCAGGTAGGCAAAGAGATAGAGCATCACCCCCGTTTGTCCCAGCCCGTAGAGGCGTGAGATTTGCCCCAATGCATCGGTGGCGCCATACGAGGGCGCCATCTGATAGGTGGGCATGCCGCTAAACATTGCTCCGGTCCATCGTGTGGTCTCTCCGCCGTGTGTGTTGCGGTATTCTTGTTGTTCACGCCCTTGCAGCATAGCGGCGTCGGAGTCGTGTCCGCCCAAGACGAGTCCCTGCGCAATGGGTTCATAAAAATAGGCGAAACTGATGCAGAGGCACATCACCACCATAGCAACGTCGAGCCAGACGTTTTTAATGCATTTCTGAAAATCGATTTTCATTCTTCTTTTTGATAGAGCTATTTAATGTGCGAAGTTAAGCTAAAGTTATTGCAATGACAAAAAAAGGCGGGTTTTTTAGGAGGCTTATATCAAGTCTTGCCCCGTTTTGTCTCGTCTTATCTACCTCACTTTGCCGAAAAATGCGCATTCCTCTCGTTTGCTCCACCATTATAAAACCTTCACTATCTACACCCAATGGCTGCCGACACACACATAAATAAAATCAAGTTTTTTTGGTCATTCCGAGCGCTTGCACTAACTTCGCCGTAATATTTGACAAAACGAAAACCTACAATAAAAATGGACTATAATTTTAAGGATATTGAGAAGAAATGGCGAGCCAAATGGGCGGCCGAAAAGACCTATCACGTCAACGAGGACGCCAATAAAGAGAAATATTATGTGCTCAATATGTTCCCCTATCCCTCAGGGGCCGGACTTCATGTGGGGCACCCCCTCGGCTACATTGCCTCTGATATCTATGCCCGATATAAACGACTCAAAGGCTTCAATGTGCTCAACCCTATGGGATATGATGCCTATGGGCTGCCCGCCGAGCAATATGCCATACAAACAGGACAACACCCGGCTAAAACCACCGAGGTGAACATCAAGCGCTATCGCGAACAGCTCGACAAAATTGGGTTCTCGTTTGATTGGGACCGAGAGGTGCGCACCTGCGACCCTAACTATTACCACTGGACTCAATGGGCCTTCGAGAAGATGTTTGGTTCGTTTTATTGCACCAAATGCCAAAAAGCACAGCCCATCGACAAACTCGTGGCACGATTTGAAGAAAAAGGCACCGAAGGCCTGCATGCAGCTTGCTCTGAAGAACGCGCTTTCACGGCCGACGAATGGAAGGCCATGACTGAGGCTGAAAAAGAGGAGGTGTTGATGAACTACCGCCTGGCCTATCTCGGCGAGACTATGGTGAACTGGTGTCCCAAACTGGGAACGGTCTTGGCCAACGACGAGGTGGTGGACGGCGTGAGCGAGCGCGGTGGATACCCCGTGGTGCAGAAACGCATGAAACAGTGGTGTCTGCGCGTGTCGGCCTATGCCCAAAGACTGCTCGACGGACTTGAAGCCATCGACTGGTCAGACTCAATCAAAGAGACCCAGCGCAACTGGATTGGACGCTCTGAGGGCACAGAGATGACATTTGCCGTGAAAGACAGCGATGTGAAATTCACCATCTTCACCACACGTGCCGACACGATTTTCGGTGTGACATTTATGGTGCTGGCGCCCGAGAGCGAACTGGTGGCTCAACTGACCACCGACGCACAGCGCGCCGAGGTGGAAGCCTATATCGAAGCTACCAAAAAACGCACCGAGCGCGAGCGTATTGCCGACCGCCGCGTGACGGGTGTGTTCACCGGCTCTTATGCCGTCAATCCCTTCACGGGCGACGCCATCCCTGTGTGGGTGAGCGACTATGTCTTGGCCGGATATGGCACGGGAGCCATCATGGCCGTGCCGGCTCACGACTCACGCGACTATGCTTTTGCGCGCCACTTCAACTTGCCCATCATTCCGCTCATTGAGGGAGCCGACGTGTCGGAAGAGAGTTTCGACGCCAAAGAGGGCATCGTGATGAACTCGCCGGCTGCGGGCAAAACGGCCATCGACGGGTTCTCGCTCAACGGACTGACCGTGAAAGAGGCCATAGCCGCAACCAAACACTTCGTCACCGAGAAGGGTATGGGCCGCGTCAAGGTGAACTTCCGCCTGCGCGATGCCATCTTCTCTCGCCAGCGCTATTGGGGCGAGCCTTTCCCCGTCTACTATCAAAACGGCATTCCCCGCCTCGTGCCTGAAGATTGTCTGCCGCTCGAGTTGCCCGAAGTGAGCCGCTTCCTCCCCACAGAGACCGGCGAACCGCCCTTGGGCAACGCAACACGATGGGCTTGGGACACCGAAGCGCGCTGTGTCACCGACAACAGCCGCATCGACGGCCAGAAGGTTTGTCCGCTCGAACTATCCACTATGCCGGGTTTCGCAGGCTCTTCGGCCTATTATCTGCGCTATATGGACCCGACAAACAACACTTGTCTCGTCTCGCCCGAGGCCGACAAGTATTGGCAGAATGTAGACCTCTATATCGGCGGTTCGGAACACGCCACGGGACACCTCATCTACAGCCGTTTCTGGAACAAATTCCTCTTCGACCTCGGCGTGTCGTGCCAGGAAGAGCCTTTCAAAAAGCTCGTCAACCAGGGTATGATACAGGGACGCTCCAACTTTGTCTATCGCATCAAAGACACCAATACCTTCGTCTCTCACGGACTCAAAGACCAATATGACGTCACCCCCATCCATGTAGACGTCAACATCGTGCAAAACGACCGCCTCGACATCAAGGCCTTCAAGTCTTGGCGACCCGAATATGCCACGGCCGAGTTTGTGCTTGAGGGAGACCAATATATTTGCGGTTGGGCCATCGAGAAGATGTCGAAATCGATGTATAACGTGGTCAACCCCGATATGATTATCGACAAATACGGTGCCGACACGCTCCGTCTCTACGAAATGTTCCTCGGTCCCATCAACCAGAGCAAACCATGGGACTCTAACGGCATTGATGGATGTTTCCGCTTCTTGCGCAAGACGTGGAACCTCTATTTCGACAAAGCTGGTGGCTTCGCCGCGACCGATACGGCTGCCACGCCCGAAAACCTCAAGACGCTGCACAAGCTCATCAAGAAGGTGACCGAAGACATCGAAACTTTCTCTTACAACACTGCCGTGCCGGCCTTTATGATTGCCGTGGGCGAATTGGCCGCTCAGAAGTGCACCAGCCGTGAGGTGTTGGAGCAGCTTGTCGTGTTGATGGCACCCTTCACGCCCCACATCGCCGAGGAGCTTTGGCACCTCTTGGGTCACGACACGACAGTGTGCGATGCCAAGTGGCCCGAATGGAACGAGGATTATCTCAAAGAAGATAGTGTGACGATGAGTGTGTCGTTCAACGGCAAAACGCGCTTCACGCTCGATTTCCCCGCCGATGCTGACAAGGCCGCCGTCGAAAACGCCGTGATGAATTCTCCCCAAACCGCCAAATATCTCGAAGGCAAGCAGGTGGTGAAGGTCATCGTGGTGCCGGGCAAGATTGTTAACATCGTGGTGAAATAAAAGACGAAGAGTCAAATAGACGAAGTCAATTGGGCAGATATGTGACGCCCTTTCAGGGCCTGCGAGGCCGCCAAACGACTCTTCGTCTCATAGCCTCTTACTCTCATACTCTATAAGTCTCAAAAAAACATCACATATGGCACGCTACATCCATCTGACGCTGTTTCAAAATACACGCGACTACGTCATCATCACTTTCGGTCTGCTCTGCTATGCCGTGGGCTTCACTTGTTTCCAACTGCCCTACGAAATCACCACCGGCGGACTGGCCGGTGCGGGAGCGGTGTTGTTTTACGCAACCGGCATTCCCGTGCACTTCACCTTTTTCACCGTCAACATCATCTTGCTGGCCGTCGCCGTGAAGGTGTTGGGATGGAAATTTTGCATCAAAACCATCTATGCGGTCTGTATGCTCACTTTCTTGCTCTTCATCACGCGAGAGGTGATGCTCCAAGTGGCGGCCAATCATCCCGAACTCACCCGTAGCCAGCAGGGCATGCCGCAGCTGGTCAAAGACGGCATGTTTATGTCGTGCATTCTCGGTGCAGCTATCGAGGGCATCGGCATCGGACTCGTCTTCTTGAGCAACGGTTCGACCGGTGGCACCGACATCATTGCCGCCATCATCAATAAATATAAAGACGTCACGCTGGGACAAATGATGATGCTCTGCGATTTGATTATTATCACCTCCAGCCTCCTGCTGCCCACTGGCAACGTCGAAAAACTGCTCTACGGCTATTGTACGCTCATCATCACCAACCTGCTTCTCGACTATGTCGTAGACCGCGGCCGGCAGTCGGTACAGTTTTTCATCTTCTCGCTTAAATACGACGAAATCGCCGCAGCCATCAATGCCATGCACCGCGGCGTGACCGTGCTCAATGGTCAGGGCTGGTATACCAAACACGAGCGCAAAGTGCTCGTCGTGCTGGCCAAAAAGCGCGAAAGCACCAACATCTTCCGCATCATTCAAAACATCGACCCCTCGGCCTTCGTCTCACAATCGAAAGTTATTGGTGTCTTTGGCGATGGTTTTGACAAAATAAAGGTCAAGGCCGACAAAAATGCACCCAACAAAACAACCGCCGCACCCCAAACACCAGCCACGCCACCGCAGACTTCATAAATAAAAGCCCATGGCAAAAGACGAACTCACACCAATGATGAGGCAGTTTCAAGACCTCAAGGCTAAACACCCTGACGCCATACTGCTCTTTCGTTGTGGTGACTTTTATGAAACATACCTCGGCGACGCCGTCTTGGCATCGCAAATCCTTGGCATCACCCTGACAAGGCGTAACAACGGAAAAAGCTCGTCACCCACAGAGATGGCGGGCTTTCCCTATCATGCCCTCGACATCTATCTGCCCAGACTCATCCGAGCCGGACACCGTGTGGCCATTTGCGACCAACTCGAAGACCCGAAACTCACAAAAAAACTCGTCAAGCGCGGCATCACCGAACTCGTCACGCCCGGAGTGGCCATGACCGACAACGTGCTCTCAGCGCGCGAAAACAACTTCCTCGCCGCCGTGCATTTCGGTAAAAGTGCGCTCGGACTGGCTTTCCTCGACATCTCCACCGGAGAGTTTCTCGTGGCCGAAGGCACGCCCGAATACATCGACAAACTGCTGGCCAGTTTCGCCCCCAAAGAGGTGCTTGTGGTCAGAGGGCAGAAAGACCGCTTTGCTGCGCTCTGCACCACCAAATATTTCACTTTTGAACTCGACGACTGGGCCTTCACCGACGACACGGCGCGTGAAAAACTACACCGACATTTCGGTGTGAAAAATCTCAAGGGCTTCGGTGTGGACCATCTGGCTGCAGGCGTCGTGGCCGCAGGAGCCGTGATGTGTTATCTCGAAATCACCCAACATACCCAGACGGCTCACATCACCTCCATTCGCCGCATCGACGAGGAAAACTATGTGCGCCTGGACCGCTTCACGGTGCGCAACCTCGAACTCATACAGCCCATGAGCGAAGACGGCTGCTCGCTCCTCTCAGTCATCGACCGCACACTCACACCAATGGGCGCGCGTATGTTGCGCCGCCGTGTGCTCTTCCCCTTGCGTGCGGTGAAGACCATCACCGAGCGTCAGGATGGCGTGGAATATTTCTTCCGTCAACCCTCGTTCAGAGACATCATGGCCGTCGAATTGGGCAAAATCGGCGACTTGGAGCGCATCGTCTCTAAAGTGTCGGTGGGTCGCGCCAACCCGCGCGAGATGCAACAGCTCCGCCTGGCGCTCGAAAGCATCGAAACCATCCGGCTGGCCTGTCTCGATGCCACCGAGCCTTCAATACGCCGCATCGGCGAAACACTCGACAGCTGTCCGGCACTTCACGACCGCATATTCCGTCAAATCACCCCCGACCCACCCATCATGAGCGGCAAGGCCGGCGTCATAGCTGCCGGCGTCAATCAAGAGCTCGACGAACTTCGCGCCGTGTCAACATCGGGCAAAGACTATCTGCTCAAAATCCAACAACGCGAAAGCGAGCAAACGGGCATACCCAGTCTCAAAATTGGCTATAATAACGTTTTTGGCTACTATATAGAGGTGCGCAACACCTATAAAAACCATGTGCCGGCCGACTGGATACGCAAACAGACATTGGCTCAGGCCGAGCGCTACATCACCGTCGAACTCAAAGAGTATGAAGAGAAAATCTTGGGGGCCGAAGACCGCATCCTCGTGCTCGAGGCCACCATCTATGCAGCCCTGCTTCAAGAAGCGCAGGGCTACATCGCTCCGCTTCAAAACGATGCGTTAGCGCTCTCCGACCTCGACTGCCTTTATGCCATGGCTGTGGCTGCGGCCGAGCATGGTTATGTCCGGCCGGTGGTAGACGAAACCACCGAGCTTGACATCCGGCAGGGCCGCCATCCCGTCATCGAGACCCTGATGCCGCCGGGAGAGCAATATGTGCCCAACGACGTGCATCTCGACACCGAGCGGCAGCAAATCATCATCATCACCGGTCCCAATATGGCTGGTAAGAGTGCGCTCTTACGCCAAACCGCCCTCATCACCTTGATGGCGCAGATAGGCTCGTTTGTGCCGGCAGAGAGTGCGCGCATAGGTCTTGTCGACAAAATTTTCACCCGCGTGGGGGCCAGCGACAACATCTCAATGGGCGAGAGCACGTTTATGGTGGAAATGAGCGAGGCCGCCAACATCATGAACAATCTCACGCCGCGCAGCCTCGTGCTTTTCGACGAACTGGGCCGTGGCACGTCTACCTACGACGGCATCTCCATCGCCTGGGCCATCGTCGAATACATTCACAACAATCCTCGAGGCGCTCAAGCCCGCACGCTCTTTGCCACCCACTATCATGAGCTCAACGAAATGGAAAATCTTTTCCCGCGCATCAAAAACTGGAATGTGTCGGTGATGGAGCAAAACGGCAGGGTGGTCTTTTTGCGCACTTTGAAGCCGGGCGGTTCTGAACACTCGTTTGGTATCCACGTGGCCCGTCTGGCCGGTATGCCGACAGGCATTGTGCGCCGTGCCGAAGAGATACTCACCAAGTTGGAGCAAAACAATGCCAACACGGGTCGCGTCGACACCGGCAAGGTCATCTCTGCGCCTCAAGATTCCTCGGGCGTCCAACTCAGTTTTTATCAACTCGACGACCCCGTGCTCACGCAGATACGCGACGAAATCCTGAACCTCGACATCGACAACCTCACGCCGATGGAGGCGCTCAACAAACTCAACGACATCAAGAAGATTGTCAAAGGCCGTTGATGTGGGCCTTGCTTGGCCGCTTAAAAATCAAGTCAACTTGTCTGCTGTTCTCACTTGCTCGATAACTTTTTGAGATTATCGGCTGCTCTTATATACCCCCAAATTGTTGCCTTTTTCCCAATCACCCAATCACGCCGCTGTAACTTGTTGACTCTGTGGCGAATGCTGTGATTGAACGCTCCAATCACTCCAATCACGTTTGGACACATAAAAAAGCGGACGAGCTCCACCAATGAACTCGTCCGCCACCAATCAATTGTATATGAGTAACGTTACTCCATGTTGTCCCACATGCCTCCGGCAAAACCTTTGCGGTTGGAGGCAGCGTCGTTTGTAAGATCGGTCACCTCGGTGTCGTTGTTCACTCCGATAGTCGGCGAGGTGGCAATCATTTGCTCTGCCGTCAAGTCGATGCAGAGGCTTTTGGGCTGAATATATGTTTTGATTTTCATTGTCATAATCTTTAAGCGTTTGTTGATTATTTCACGATGACCTTCTTACCGCCTACAATATAGAGGCCTTTGGCGGCAGCCTTCACTTCGCGGCCCGAGAGGTCGTAGACTTTGCCTTGAGCAGCAGCATTGTCTGCGCCCACGAGGTCTAAGCCGGTGGTGCCTACGAGGTTGAAGCGGATGACGCTTGGGGAGTTTTCAGGCAATACGAGATAAGCTTTGTTCATAGGCAGCGCCGTGGCACCGTCACCAACTTTATAGAAAGCCCAGCCAGACTTGTTGGCCAGCACGTAAGAGTTCTCATTGGTGATATTTTTTGCCGCACCGGCTGAGTTGCCGAGAGCACCTGCGGCAATTTCAACGGTCGTTTCCGTTGTGCGGGGCAACATAGTCACTTGAGTTTCTGTACCCATCAAGATAACGCCTGTGTTGGCAGGAATGGCCTCTCCGGCCTCAGCCACTTTGTAGGTGCTCACCTCTGTCACTTTAGAATCCGTCTGAGTTTCAACGCTGTAGGCCGTAGTGTTTGCAGGCACAACGGTGGGGAAGGGAGCGCTGAAGGTGGCAATGTTCTTGCCGCT
>JAHAWW010000071.1 GCA_018383375.1 Prevotellamassilia sp.
GGGCTTGGTCGGCCTTCGGCTTGTATGACCTGGGAATGATTTGACGGCAAAACAACTAAGAGAAAACAAGTCAAAAGAGGTAAAGCCAGCAAAGTCAGTAAAGAGAATAATGAGTTCAAGAAAAAACCGAAAGGGCGTGAACTATCAACCCAAGACGACCAGTCTGGATACGGTATGACTCATCTAATCTCCGTTCTGAAAGGTCGGCACCTCAAGCGTCTAATTATCTACATAATATTTCAAACATTCATTCCAGAAAGATGCCGAACTTACGGCCGGAACTGAGAGGGCCATATGAGCCATTGGCCTAATGCCCCTGACTATTCTATGACGCCCCTTCAGACCTCACGAAGCCGCTCAGAGCAATTTAGTCTTATAGGCTCTCAACTTTTGTCTTAAAGACTATCAGCCTCTTCGCTTTCCAAACCATTCGACGCTATAACAACGACATCATGACCTTTCAAAATCCCGCATATTTCCTTTTGCTTTTGCTCTTGCTCCCTTTGGTGCTGCGGCACTTCTTGTGGAACAAGCGGCGAGAAGCAGCCTTGCCTTTAGCCACCACTCAGCCCTATCGCCACACACCGCGTTCGCTGCGCTCTTCACTGGTGCACCTGCCGTTTGTGTTGCGTCTCTTGACGCTTGTGTTGGTGGTGTGTGTGCTTGCACGCCCTCAAACTCAAGACAGTCTCTTTAAAAAAGAGGTCGAAGGCATTGACATCATTCTGGCAATGGACATCTCAACCAGTATGATGGCCGAAGACTTGCCGCCTAACCGTATGGAGGCCGCCAAGTCCGTGGCCTACGAGTTTATCAATAATCGCCCCAACGACAACATCGGACTGACGCTCTTCGGCGGTGAAGCCTTCTCGCTTTGTCCGCCAACAACTGACCACGCCGCCTTGCTCAGCATGTTCCCACAAATCACCACGCAATGGCAACAAAGTGGCACAATCGCCTCGGGTACGGCCATCGGTATGGGACTGGCCAACGCCGTGGCTCATCTTGAAAGTAGTCAAGCCAAAAGCAAGGTCGTCATCCTCATCACTGACGGCATGAACAACACCGGCGAGATTTCACCCATCATGGCCGCCGACATGGCACGCGAGTCTAAAATACGCGTCTACACCATCGCCATCGGACAGAATTCGGGCAAAACCCAAACGGCCGTGGCCATATTGCCCAACGGCGAGGAATATATGGCCGACGTTGAAAATACAACTGACCCGACCACACTTCAAGAAATTGCCCGACAAACTGGCGGCATCTTTTATCAGGCCGAAACAAAAAACCGCCTGAGCGAAATATATAAAGACATCGACCGCCTCGAAAAGACCAAACTCGAGCAGATAAACTACGACAAACACTACGAAGCTTATCAGTTGTTTGCCTTGCTGGCGCTCATCTCGCTGGCTCTCGAAATGTTACTACGCCTGACGTTGCTCAACCGCTTGCCTTAAGACGACCGACAGCCGACAGCGTCCACACAAAACTTTCGCGCCTCTACCATGTTTAGATTTGCCAATCCCGAATATCTTGCCCTGCTGACTGTCCCGGCCGTGATGGTCGGCGTTTATATGCTCGGCCGCATCAACCGGCGACGCCGTTTGAACAGGCTCTCTGACGAACGCCTTTCAGACGTATTGACGCGTTCGGTATCGACCGGCCGCCGACTCGCCAAATTTATCTTGGCCGAAGTAGCCCTCACGGCTCTTGTTTTGGCCATGGCTCGCCCACAAATGGGAACCACCAACGTCACCAACGAACGCACAGGCATTGAAGTTTGTTTCGTTATTGACGTGTCAAACTCTATGAGAGCAGATGACGTGTCGCCATCGCGTCTCGAACGCGCCAAATTGCTTGTGTCCACCCTACTGCAACGAATGAAAAACGACCGTGTGGCTTTGGCCGTGTTTGCCGGCGAGGCTTATCCCCAGCTTCCCATCACCAATGACTATGCTTCGGCACGCCTCTTCCTCGATAATTTCACACCCGGCATGGTGACCCTCCAAGGCACGTCTATGGCCTCGGCGATAAACTTGGGACGCAAGAGTTTCACCGATAACAAAGAAATCGGTAAGGCCATTGTCTTAATCACCGATGGCGAAGATCACGAACAGGGAGCCATTGAGGCCGCTGCTGAAGCCAAAGACGAAGGACTCTGTGTGTATGTGCTCGGCGTGGGTTCGCCTAAAGGTAGCAAAATACCAATGCCCGAAGGCGGTAATCTGCGCGACAAATCGGGTAGGGAAGTGGTATCTGCGCTAAACGAAGATATTTGCCGCCAAGTGGCCACAGCCGGAGGCGGCGCCTATTTTCACATAGACAACAGCAACACGGCCCAAGAACAACTCCAAAGTGCTTTTGCCGGATTGAAACAGGCCGACACCACAGCTTCATTCACCGACCAAGACGAGCAATTTATGGCCGTGGCACTCATCGCCTTTGCGCTCTTGCTCGTCGAAATGCTCATTACAGACGTAAAGCGGAAACAAGGTAGCAAGAAAGATAAACAAAACAACAACGTATGAAACGCGTCAGACTATACCTATATATATATATGGCCGCAGTGATGCTGATGTGGGGCAATGTCCCGACGTCGGCACAAAGCCGCGACTGGGTAATGATGCAAAAGGGCAACCGCGCCTTCAACCAAAAGAAATTTGAAACAGCCGGGGGACACTATGACAAAGCCCTTGAAGCCAATTCTACCAACGCAAGAGCCGTTTTCAACAAAGCCAATACCCTCTTGGCTCAAAACAAACTGGAGGATGCACTCAAAGGCTACGACAATGCGCTGCAACTTGAAAAGAATAACTTGATGCGGAGTATGGCCCATCATAATAAAGGCTTTATTCACCAAACTATGGCCGGGGCCGAACAAGACTCTAAAAAACGCACCGAGCAACTCAAAGCGGCCATCGATGACTATAAAGCCGCCTTGAGAGAAAACCCCGGGTCGGACGCCAGCCGGTATAATCTCGCCCTTTGCCAAAAGCAACTCAAAAACCAGAAAAGTCAAAACGACCAAGATAATCAAAACAACAAGCAGAAACAACCACAACCGCAGCCCCAACCGCAAACCGACAACAAACCGCTGATTAACTACGCCCGACAGGCCGAACAACAGACGCGGCAAAAGATGCAGGAACGCGTGAAAAGCAGGGCGTTGGAGAAGAATTGGTAATCTGCATAAGCATTGTTTATGACAAAAATCAAAATCATAAGTCTCGTATGGGCGTGGATGCTCTGCCTCCCACTTGTGGCCCAGTTGCAACTGGAAGTGACGGCACCTCAGAGCGTCGACATCAATGAGCCTTACTTTCAAATCAAATATACGGTGCGCTCGGCTGAAACAGCAGACTTTCGCCCTCCCACCATTCAAGGATTTAATATCCTCTCAGGTCCTAATACGTCGGTAAGCCGGTCGTTTTCGTCGGTCAACGGGCGGACTAAAAGTGAGGGCCAAACCGTTTATACCTATACCCTCGAACCCACCACTAAGGGCACCTTTCACATATCGGCTGCCGCGGTCGTCGTGGGCGGTAAAACTTTACACGCCAAGGCGCTTACCATCAAGGTGGATGGTCAAGGTTCGCGCAAACCCGAAGCCGGACAAGCCGCACCGTCATCGCCCAACAACCAGCCCCCTTTGCGCCGCGCCGGCACTGCCGTGACAACCTCTGACCTTTCGCTCACAGGTCATCTCAGTCCCAAGAAAGTCTATGAGCAACAAGCCGCCGTTCTCACCTATGAGTTTCTGGAGAAACCAGGTGTGGGACTCAGCCAAGTGGGCCTCAATCAAAAGCCAGACTTTAAAGACATTGTTTCGCAAGAAGTACCGGTCGGACAAATTAACGCCACGACAACGCGAGTGGGGCAGACGCTCTATCGCACCGGTGTAATTGGTCGCTACCTGCTTTATCCGCAAAAGTCCGGCAAGCTCACCATTCCGTCCATTACCTTTAACTGCACCGTGGTGCAGAGAGACGCCATATTAGATCCCTTAGACGCCTTCTTTAATGGCGGCGGCACGATGGGTGTCAATGTAAACAGACAGACTCAGCCGCTTGAACTTGAGGTCATGCCCTTACCTTCGCCGCGCCCTCAAGGTTTCTCGGGCGGAGTGGGAGAAATGCACATCGACGGCAAACTTATTTATAGTGACCAAGCCACGGGAGAGATGATGACCTACCGCATCACCATCAGCGGTGTCGGTAATCTGCGCCTGCTCAGTGCGCCATCCATCGCATTCCCGACCGATTTTGAAACCTATACGCCTAAGGTCACCGACAATACCGAAGTAACCCTTGAAGGCGTTAAAGGCCAAATGGTGTTCGACTATACTTTTGTGCCGCGCAATGTGGGGCATTACGAAATACCGGCCATATCATTTGTCTATTTTGATCCCGTTGTCGGAGAATATAAAACCCTCACTCTCCCAGCCAAGTCGCTTGACATCCATCAAGGCACACTCAGTGAAGACGAACTTGAGGCAATTAGGCGAATGAGAGAGGGCGACATTCGTCCCATTCATACCGACAAGAGTCACTTCACCCCGTCCGACGGCCATCGCCTTTGGAATACGGTCGGCTATTGGTTGGCCTATGTGGTCATTGTTGGCATCTTGTTGCTTTTGAAACAAGCCACAAAGGGGTATGCCCATTTGAAAGGCAGCGTGTCTGGACATTTGAACAAAGCCTCAAAGGTGGCGCTTCGCCGTCTCAAGTCCGCTAAAAAGTTGCTTAAGACTGCCGACGAACGCTCCTATTATTCAGCGTTGGCAGCAGTAGTCAGCGACTATCTGTGTCGCCAATGTGGTTTGCAGGAAAATAGCGGTTCGACACAACAAACTATTAACCAATTGCGTGAAAAAGATTTGCCGGAGACTTTGATAAACGAAGCCGCCGACATCTTGCAGCAATGCGATATGGCAGGCTTTGCCGCACAATCTGAAGCAACTCCCGAAAAGCTTTACGAGCAGGCAGTCAACTTGATTTCCCATTTTGAAAGCGCCTATAAGCAAAGCCGGCAATCTACCACCAAACAGCCCCAATCATGAAAACATTCAGATATATCCTGTTATTCGTTTCGGCCTTCTGTCTCACGACAAGCGCTTGGGCCGGCCAAGCCCAAATGTCGCCGGAAGCGCTCAAGGCCGCTGCCGACTCGGCCTATGCGGGCAAAGACTATGTGTCGGCGGCCCGTCATTATGAGTCATTGCTCAAAAAAGGCATTGATGTCGAAGCACTCTATAATCTGGGTAATGCCTATTACCGAATGGCCAATTTGCCTAAGGCCATCGTCTGTTACGAACGCGCTTTGCGCTATGCACCGTCACACGAAGATGCCGCTTATAACCTTCGCGCTTGTCGTGCCAAGGCTGGTGTACCACAAGAGCAAGAGGGGGGAATGTTTTTCGTGGTTTGGGCGAAAAACGAAATCTATGGTCACTCGGCCGACGAATGGGCCGTTAGAGCCTTGATTGCCTTTGCCATTGCTGGGGCTGCGTTGTTGCTGTCTCGTCGTTTAACAAGACGTTGGCTTAGAAGGTTGCTGCGTGTAGTGATGTCGCTGGCCGTTGTCGTGCTGTTGGTTTCAATTGTTAGCGCAGCTTTGGCCCATCATGCTTTTACCGACAACCGCCGTGCGGTGGTGATGAAACCGGTTGATGTGACCGACGAGAGCGGCCGCAAATTGCCCACGCCACTTCTTCCGGGGCAGACCGTAAAGACGGGAGAAACGAGTGGAAAAAACAAAACCGCCATCACTACGCTCGATGGTAAGGTGAGCGGATGGACCGACTCGCATTGTCTCGAGGCCATCTGACACTAATCCTCTTCGCGCACAGCTTCACTACTCCTTATTATATATAAAGAACGCCATCACAAATCGTCCAGTCACACAAAGCCACAACAGATTATGTTAGACGCTCTTGTTCATCTCGACCAAACACTCACCTTAGCCATCAACGGAAGCCATTCGCTTTGGCTCGATGGGTTTGCGCTTGCCGTCACGGCCACCATCACTTGGATGCCTGCAGCCTTGGTGCTCTTTTATGCCATCATACGTCATGGCGAGATGAAAGAAATATTGCTTACGCTCTTAGCCATCGGTCTTTGCATCCTTCTGGCCGACCAAATAGCCTCAGGTATTTTCAAACCATTGGTGGCCCGACCGCGCCCCACCCAAGACGCTTTGCTCATGCTTCGCGTAGATGTGGTCGGCAATTATCGCGGTGGTGCTTTCGGTTTCTTCTCCAGCCATGCCGCCAACACGTTTGCTGTTGCCACCTTTGTGGGTTTGCTGATACGCCACCGTCTGCTCTCTTTGGTGATGACGATTTGGGCCTTGCTCAACTGCTGGTCGAGAATATATCTCGGCGTTCATTATTTGGGCGACGTGGTGGTGGGTATATGTTGCGGCCTGCTGGTAGGCTGGTTGGTCTATCAAGGCTTTTGCCGCTTTATTCCCCGTCCGGAGCGTCCGGTCGGCATCGGTGCGGTGCTGCAAACCCACAGCGGTTATGCGCTCAAAGACGTCATGCGGCTCAATATCACATTGGTCATTCTCTTCATTTATTGTACGTTCAAAGGCCTTCTTTACGCCGCTTGACGGTTGAGGTCTGATTTATTTTCTCTTCAAAAGTTCACACGCTATGCGCGCCACTTTATATCGCATTCTGCTTTTACTTGTCTGCTTATCTCCCTTATCGCCTTCGTTGGCTCAAATACAGCGTCCCACCGGAGGGTTTTCGCCGCTTTCGGGTGCCAACGATGACGGCAGCCACTGGAAAGATGGCACAGAAGAAGACGGTGATGCGAAGCAAAAGACCGACGTCCCCGTTGGGCTGTATGTGTGGCAGATAGATACGCGCTTTGGCGCCGTTCGTCCGACAGAGCCGGACACCGTGGCCCATGGCTTTCAGAATGATGCTTTCAATACGGGGCGCACCGGCCGCTATAACGACACCGGCAATTTGGGTTCGCCGCGTCAAAGCCGTTATTTTTCAGACGCCGCCATACAAGCTTTTACACCCCAGTTTGAGTTTGCCCGTCCTTACGATTACTTTATCACCTCGCCGGAGCAGTGGCATTTCACCAACACCAAGTCACCTTTCATGAACATTACCTATCATGAATGTGGCAACAAGCAGAATGGCGAAGACCGCATTAAGGCCATTTTTGCAACCAATGCCGGTAAGCGTCTCGGACTCGGTTTCAAATTAGACTATCTTTATGGCCGCGGCTATTACACCAGTCAGTCAACAGCCCATTTTAACGGTTCGCTTTTTGGGTCGTATATTGCCCCACGTTATCAGCTCCATGCCATCTATTATGCCAATCACCTCAAAAATGCAGAGAATGGTGGTATTGAAGACGACGACTATGTCAACCGGCCCGAAATCTTCCCCACACGCTATGGGACGGCAGATATGCCCACGAGGCTGAGCAAGACGTGGAACAAGCTCAATGTCAACACCCTCTTCATTACGCATCGCTATAGTTTAGGCTTTGAAGCTCGTCGACTGCCAGACGGACGTTGGAAGCGCACAGGAGCACAGACCGCACTGCTCAAGGGCGTGATGGCTGCAGACACCACGTCGCAGCAAACTGCCGGCAATCCATCAGTCGGGGTGAAAGACAGCGTCAAAACGATTAAAGCCGATAACGTCACAGCGGCCGTGAGCGACCCGACAGACTCTATCCCCATTGAGTTTGTCCCTGTGGCCGGCATCATTCACACCTTCCGTCTCGACCACGACAACCGCCGTCTGCTCTCCAATCTTGATGCTTCGGCCGACAACACGACGTTTTGGAACGACTTTTACCTGCCCGGCGATTCCGTCAATGATTACACCAGTCATCTACACGCCCAGAACCTCGTTGCCCTCGAATTGCGCGAAGGCTTCAACCGATGGGCCAAAGCCGGCTTGCGACTCTTTGCCCGTCACGACTATTACCGCTACACCCTGCCTGATGCCCAGCGTCGGCAGACGGCCTATACCGAAAACTATTTCTCTCTTGGTGCACAGCTCTTGAAGTCTCAGGGGCGCACCTTCCATTATCATGTGTTGGGTGAAATGCGCACATCCGGCAGTGACTGGGGTGAATTTAATGTTGAAGCCGATGCCGACGTACGCTTTAAGTTGGGTCGCGACACGATGACTTTGGCCTTGAAGGGGCAAATGCTCAACGAACGCCCCACCTTTTATTACCGTCATTATCATGGCCGCAATGCTTGGTGGGACGCCGAACTCGACAAGCGCTTTACAGCACGCGTCACTGCCGAAGCTGCCTACGGCAAAACACGTTTGGCTGTGCATCTCATGACGCAGCAGAAACCCTATTTTTATCGCATGACGCTCACTCCGGCCACTATCGGCAGTGAGGGTCAAACCGTGATGTTGCGCTCAGTGGGTGTGGAACAGAGTGCGGGCAATGTCAGTGCTTTTGCAGCAGAGCTAAACCGTGATTTCGCCTTCGGGCCTTTCCGTTGGGAAAACCAGTTGACCCTCCAACTCACCACCGACAAGAAGCTCCAACCCTTACCATTGTTCACGGCCTATACTAATCTCTATTTGCATTTCAAGATTGCAGGAGTGTTGACCACAGATTTGGGTGCAGATGCCCGTTTCTACACCGAATATGAAGCCCCCGACTATGAGCCGGCCATTGGTGGGTTTGCTCTGCAAGACAGCCGCTATGCCGTGAAAACCGGCAATTATCCCATAGTCAACGTTTACGCCAATTTCCACCTCAAACACACTCGCTTCTACCTCATGGCCTCACACGTGAACTATTCGTCGGGTGGCGGCAATCCCTTTGTCACGCCCCACTATCCACTCAACCGAATGGTCATCCGTTTTGGTCTGTCGTGGAATTTCTTTAATTGAAAACCATTAACTATTCAATAACTATGAAAAAAATTCTCTCACTCCTCTTCGTGATCATCCCCGTTTGCGGAGCAGCTCAACAACAAGACCTCAGCAAATATATGGCTGGTGCTGTCACGCTCAACGAAGCCGGTTATGTGACTTTCAAGAAACACTATGACGTCAAAGACATGAGCAAGGGCGAAATCTATCATCTGCTTAAGCAATATGCCGTCAGTCAAATTGTTGAAGGCGAAAACAGTCTGCCCCAGTCACGCATCCAAGACGTCGACAGTCTCGGCGGACTAATAGTGGCCAGCATCGAAGAATACCTCTATTTCAAGCGCACCGCTTGGACCAACCACCGCGTGCGTTTCTATTATCAACTCATCTTCAACGCAGCCGATGGCGGTTTTGACGTCGAAATGCGCAACTTGCGCTATATCTACGACGATATGACCGAGCCACAGACCTACCGCGCTGAGGAATGGATTACCGACGAGGCCGCTTTGAATAAAACCAAAACAAAACTGCTCAAGACTCCCGGCAAATTCCGTCGTTTCACCATCGACCGTAAAAATGAAATTTTCCGCGGTGCCGCCGCAGCCGTTGGTGTGCAACCTAAATTCACGATAGTCAAAATCGTCAGCGACGAAGATTGAAACGGTTCTCATCAGGGCAAATGACAAGCCAATAAA
>JAHAWW010000073.1 GCA_018383375.1 Prevotellamassilia sp.
GAGGTGCAGATGTGTGTACAAGAGCAAGAGCCTAACAGCTTGGTCGGAAACTTGAGGACTCCATTTGCACGAAAACCAAAAAAAATCTTGCCACACGCTTTGTAATCAAAGAAAATACTAACTTTGCAATATCATCCCGTAACGGGGTAATTGCGTCCCGGCGCACCGGCGCAACAGCGTCAGAGCCAAGGCCCACCACGAAGCCTCCAGGCTCTTCCAAAAGCCCAAATCACCATTATACAATATTCAATTTTTTAAGACATGGAATATTCACACGAAGTACAAGGTATGTGTTGCGTGGCCAAAGGCCCCAACCACGGACCGGCTCCCATTCCCGAAGAAGGCAAGTGGGTGCAAGCTAAAGAAATCAAAGACATCTCTGGTCTGACTCACGGTGTGGGTTGGTGCGCTCCCCAGCAGGGTGCCTGCAAACTCACCTTGAACGTCAAGGAAGGCGTCATCGAAGAATGTCTCGTAGAGACCATCGGTTGCTCTGGTATGGCCCACTCAGCCGCCATGGCCAGCGAAATTCTTCCCGGCAAAACCATCCTCGAGGCCCTCAACACCGACCTCGTTTGTGACGCCATCAACACCGCCATGCGCGAGTTGTTCCTCCAAATCGTTTACGGCCGCACACAGAGCGCCTTCTCTGAAGGTGGTCTCGTTATCGGCGCCGGCCTCGAAGACCTCGGCAAAGGTCTCATCAGCCAGATGGGTACACTCTACGGCACCAAGCTCAAAGGCAGCCGCTATCTCCAGCTCACCGAAGGCTACATCACCAAGATGTTCCTCGACAAAGACGACCAAGTTTGCGGCTACGAATTTGTTCACATGGGCAAATTTATGGACGCCATCAAGAAAGGCGTGCCCGCAGACGAAGCCCTCAAGAGCGTGACCGGTACCTACGGCCGTACCAAAGAAGAAGATGGTGCCGTTAAATCAATTGACCCACGTAAAGACTAATAAAGGAGGACTGCAACTATGATTAGAGAAGTAAAATTTGAATCACAAGACCGTCGTATCAAGCAGATTCTCGCTTGTCTTAACGCTCACGGCATCGCTTCTATCGAAGAAGCCAACCAGATTTGCGAAGCCGCCGGCCTCGACCCCTATCAGACCTGCGAAGAAACGCAGATGATTTGCTTTGAAAATGCAAAATGGGCCTATGTTGTTGGTACTGCCATCGCACTCAAAGAAAAAGCCAAAGACGCCGTACAGGCTGCCGAATACATCGGCGAAGGCCTTCAGGCTTTCTGCATCCCCGGCTCTGTAGCCGACGACCGTAAGGTGGGAATCGGCCACGGCAAACTCGCTGCCCGTCTGCTCTCTCCCGAAACCAAGTGCTTCGCCTTCTTGGCCGGCCACGAGAGCTTCGCAGCAGCCGAAGGCGCCATCAAAATCGCACAGATGGCCAATAAATCTCGCCCCGCCGACAAACCCCTCCGCTGCATCCTCAACGGTCTCGGCAAAGACGCTGCCATGATCATTAGCCGCATCAACGGCTTCACCTATGTGCAGACCAAGTTCGACTACTACACGGGCGAACTCAAAGTGGTTAAGGAAATTGCCTACAGCAATGGTCCCCGTGCCGCCGTAAACTGCTACGGTGCCGACGACGTGCGCGAAGGCGTTGCCATCATGTGGAAAGAAGACGTCGACGTGTCTATCACCGGTAACTCTACCAACCCCACACGCTTCCAGCACCCCGTTGCCGGAACCTACAAGAAAGAGCGCGTGCTCGCAGGCAAGGCTTACTTCAGCGTTGCCTCAGGCGGTGGTACCGGTCGTACGCTTCACCCCGATAA
>JAHAWW010000074.1 GCA_018383375.1 Prevotellamassilia sp.
TATCGCTCAGTAATCGCTCAATTCACCACTAAAACATCATAACGTCATGAAAAAATATATCCAACCCGCAGCCACGAAGTTCGAACTCAATATGGAGCGCGTCATCGCCACGTCAAACTTTGACGTGACCGTAGACGGCGACACTACAATCGGTGCCGGAGGCGCTTACACCAACCGCGACGATTTTCCCTGGCAGCCCGGCGATGAAGAATAATCGCTGAAACGCTATAACACATTCCACTCCCGCGCTCTGTCCCCACAGAGCACGGGAGTTTTTTTGGTGACATAACGCCAACGTGCGTGACCAGCGTGACTGAATGCTCCAATCACCATAAAAATCACACAGTCAACGACTTACAAGGCTGTGACTGTGTGATTGGGAAAAAGGCAAACTTTTGGGTATAAGGAAATGACCAGTTTTTGCCTATTATTTGAGACGATTTTATTATTTGACGTTAGGCTGACGACTATTTGAAGAGCATTTGACAATCATTTGACGAATGATTGGTAGCGGCTTCACATACCCACCTGCTTGAGTTTGAAGCCCGGCATGATGCGGCTGCGATCTACGTGGCCGCGGATGCCATCGATGCTGCCCTTGGCCGTGTATTGCCACATGATGTAGTCGCGGCCGTCGGAGAGAATGGGTTGCTCGTCTTGGTATTTTGCCATCATCCAATGGTATGACTTGAATTGTCCGCAGAGATGGCGGTTGTAGAAATTCTGATAGGTGTAGAGCAGGGGCTTTTTGCCAAAATGACGCTCCACGAGGCGAATGAGCTCTTTGAGGTCGGCAATAAACTGTGCGTCGCTCACCTTGCCGCGTGTCTCAATGTCGATGATGGGCACGAGGTCTTGCTCTTCAATCTTGATGTTGGCCTTGATGTTTTCAAACTGCACTTGAGGCGCCACGTTGGGACGGTAGAAATGATAACTGCCCACGCTCAATCCGGCCTCGCGGGCCTCGCGCAGATTGCGCTCATAGGTGTCGTCGACGTAGGTGGCCCCTTCGGTGGCCTTGAGATAGGCATAAGAGATGTTGGCACTCTTCACCACCCGCTGCCAGTCGATGACGCCTTGATAGTGTGACACGTCAATGCCCTCGCGGTATTTGGCGTTGATGTAGCCGGCCTTGTGGGTGTGGGCCGCCTCGGGTGTGACTGCACGCCGCTCTTTGGCTGCTTTGGCCGCCATCGCATCAGGTTCGACCAATTCTGGGGAGCCTTTCGCATTTTTCTTGTCTTTTTTGCGTGCCATGGCGTCGGCCGACGGGAGGCATACGAACAAGACGAGCAGCAGCAGACAACGGGACGTGAACGTGCCGGCAAAAAGGCGACGAACAGACAAGGACAACCTATTGGGATGGCGGAATGGCTGGGGATGAGGCATATAGATGAGGATGAGGTCGATGGGGGAGGGTTGACGTAAGAGAATACCGAAGGTTTATGGGGCGGAGCAGCTTATTTCAGACCAAAATGGTCGTCGGGGTAGAGCGTGTTCCACCACAGCGGCTGGTCTTTGAGCCAATGGGCAAACCAAGCAAAGATGACGTTTTGCCAGGCCAGACGCTTTTTATAGTCGGTGATGACGTGGTTTTCGCCGTCGATTTGCACATAGCTCACGGGTTTGCCCTGTATGCGCAAGGCCGTGAACATCTGTTGGCTCTCGTTGGTGGGCACGTTGGTATCGGCCGTGCCGTGGAGCAGGAGTATGGGGGTCTTGATTTTGTCGGAGTTGAAGAGTGGCGACTGCTTGACGTAGAGGTCGGGGTTGTTCCAGGGGTAGCTGCCGTATTGCGCCGTTTCGCCATAGGTATAGCCCCAGTAGCCGCCGCCCCAATAGCTGGCGATGTTGGAGATGCCGGCGTGAGAGATGGCTGCCGCAAAGAGGTCGGTGCGTGTCTGGAGGTATTGGGTCATAAAACCACCGTATGAAGCACCCATACAGCCTATCTTTTTGTCGTTGATGAATGGATGGGCAGCGATGAAGGCTTTGGTGCCCTCGATGATGTCGTCGGCCGACTCTTGGCCCCATGTGTTGACGTGGCGGGCGGCAAACTCCTGGCCGTAGCCAATGGCACCGCTGGGCTCACACACATAGACCACATAGCCCTGAGCCGCCAACACCTGGAAGGGGTATTGGAATTCAAGCATCTTGGGCGTAGGCGTGCATCCACCATAATAATACACGATGAGCGGATAGCGCTTGGTGGCGTCGAAGTCGGGCGGGAGGAAATAAAAACCGTGAATGCTGTCGCCACGTGAAGCTTTGAAACTCCAGTCGTGACAGGTGCCTAATTTCACGTCGGCCATGAGGCGGTCGAAGTCGATGTCGCCGATGCGGCGGGCCGATGGCCGCTCTGCACCGAGTGTGCTGACAAACATTTCGCGGGCACGCTCACCTGTTTGGCCAAAATAGACCGCCACGGGCGACTTGCGTTGGCCCTGAGCGATGGCAAAGCCTTCCAAATAGCTCACAGGCAGAGTGAAACGGGTGACTTGGCGTGTGGACGGGTTGAGGCGGAAAAGCGACTGATTGCAGCCGTCGGCGGCGCTGAAATAAATCTGACCGTCGCCTTTAGACCAAAGGACGCGCTCCACCGAGGGGGCAAACTCACAGAGAATGGGTTCGGTCAGACCCGTTTGGCAATCGAACAAAAAGAGGCGATAGTCGAAACCGTTGGGGTGTTGACCTTCGGCTACCTCACTGCCAATGCCCTCAAACGCTGCCGGTGAGGCTTTGATGAGGAGATGTTTGGCGTCGGGCGAGTATTTCACCTCGGCAATGAAAACCGTGTCGCGCAGCAACGTGTCAACCTTACCCGTTGCGACGTCGTATTCATAGACCGATGTGCGCTCAAAAGGATGACGCGATGGGTTGAGACAAGAAGAAGAGAAAAGCACGCGCCGGCCATCGGCAGAGATGTCGGAGAGCCAAGCAGAGTTGGGGCCGAAATTGAGTGCCTGTTCGCGGCCCGTCTTGAGGTCGTAGACCGACAAGGCATTGCGTGCGCGCCAGCCCGGCATACGGTCGTCGGGGTTGTAGAGACGCTTGAGACCGGCCACTTTTTCCTGCGGTTGCTCTTGGCCACGACTCAAAACAAGGTAGCTGCCATCGGGCGAGAGCGTGAAGTTTTGCATCGGCAGGTTTTGGGCAAAGACACTCTCGTCGCCGGTTTGCGGGTCGTAGGCGATGAGGTCCCAACCGTCTTCACCCTCTTGCGTGATATAGGCCAGGTCTTTCGTTTGATGCCAAGTGAGCGACTGAAAGGCATTCCAGCGGCGGACAACACGCTGTGTGGCCGTCTCGGTGAGCACCGTGCGGAATACGTTTTTGCCGGAATGTTGCTTGTCGTAGTATGAAGTGACCAGATAGCGCCCCGAAGGCGAGAGCGACACCTGATAATAGTGGTCGCCGTGGAGCATCAAGTCCATGGTGTAGAGCTGTTTATCACCGGCGGCGACCGAAAGTCCCTCGAGGGTTTTGCCCGTGAGATAGACATTAAAAGAGTCGCGGCTTGAAGGCTCTGAGAGCGACACGATGGTGAGTGTCTTGCGGCCCGGCGTGAACGAGAGCGACTTGTCGTCTTGTGGCTTATTGTCGACGAAAAGTTTGTAGTCTTTGATGCCGTCGATGTGAAGGTCGGCCTTGACAAACTGGTTGGCATCGAGGGCGAAACGCATGGCATTCACGGTGAAGCAACCGGCTGTGGTGTCGGTCTTGATGACTGCTTCTTTCGAGATAGAGCCGCTGAAGGCCGCGTCGTTGAAACGAACACGGGTGTTGTTTTCGAGCAGTTTTTTGGTGTCGAAAGCCTTACCGCTGAGGTCGACGCTGTCGGCAGAGAGCGGTCGGCTCACGCTGTAGGGGGTGATGCAACGCGCAGTGTGGACGGTCAAAGTGTCGGCATCTGTCGAACTGGGCGCGGCAACCATTGAAAGGGTCGTAAGAAGGAGAGAGAAAGTCATGTCGGTGGGTTGGTGAGGATGAGGTAAGTAGGGTGGAGATGGCTCTTCGGTTATCGCAGGTTTTGGAAATCTTTCTTGCGAAGTTTGAACGAGTTGGTGAGGTATTTATCACGCACCACCTGATTTTCGGCCAGCTCTTCGGGCGTGCCTTGGAAGAGGATGCGGCCTTCAAAAAGCAGGTAGGCGCGGTCGGTGATGCATAGTGTCTCTTCGACGTTGTGGTCGGTGATGAGGATGCCTATGTTTTTGTCTTTCAGTTTCCAGACAATATACTGGATGTCTTCGACGGCAATGGGGTCGACGCCGGCAAAGGGTTCGTCGAGCATAATGAATTTGGGAGAGATGGCCAGGCAGCGCGCAATTTCCGTACGTCGGCGCTCGCCGCCGGAGAGACGGTCGCCATTGTTTTTACGCACCTTTTCCAGACGAAACTCCTTGATGAGACTTTCGAGCATGTCGCGTTGCTCCTCCTTAGACTTGCCCGTCATTTCAAGCACCGAGGCGATGTTGTCTTCGACGCTCATTTTGCGAAACACCGAGGCCTCTTGAGCCAAATAGCCTATGCCGGCACGGGCCCTTTTGTAGACAGGAAATTTGGTGATTTCTTTGTCGTCGAGAAAGATTTTGCCGCCATTGGGCACGACGAGTCCGGTGGTCATATAAAAAGACGTGGTTTTGCCGGCACCGTTGGGGCCCAGAAGCCCGACAATCTCGCCTTGTTTGACGTCAAACGACACGCCGTTGACCACGGTGCGTTTGCCGTAGCGCTTGACCAGGCCCTCAGTGCGGAGCATTTGGCACTCAGACTGTATGTTTTCTGCTGTGGCGTTGGTGTCCATAAGTGTTGAGGCTATGAGAAGTTATTTTGATTTGATTGCTGAATGAAGTCGGTCTTTGTCTGCCGGTTGGCCCACGGCCAGCCAGACACCGAGAAGAATGGCTGTGCCGCCCAAGACAATCATCGGTGTGAGTGGTTCGCCGAGAAAGATGGCCGAGAAGAGGCAGGTGGTCAAAGGATTGAGATAGATGTAGTTGGCCGATACGACTGCGCCGAGTTGTTGGGCCACTTTGTTCCAAATGAAGTAGCAAGCAAGCGAGGCAATGAGTCCCAAGAAGAGGAGGTTGCCCCACACGAGCGGCCGAGTGATGGCGGGACTCACTTCGGCCACGATGACCGAATAGCCGTGTGCGTCGCTGACCAGACTCAGTAGCGGTTCGCCAATGATGGCTGCCAGCAGGCCGTAGCCAAACACTTTGCGCGTGAGCAGTGCCGTGCCATATTTATCGGCCAACGGTTTGACCACATGTTGATAGACGGCCCAAAGGGCTGCGGCCATAAGGGCCAGTCCGCCGCCAAGCAACATATTGTTGGCTCCCGGTCCTTCGCCACGCCCCACCACAAGCGCCACGCCTCCGAGGGCTATGGCCATACCCCACCAAAGACGTCGCGTGAGGCCAGACTTATTGGCCGTGAAAAGAGCGCCTAAGGCTGTGAATAAAGGAGCCAGACAGACGATGAGTGAAATGATGCCGGCGGGGGCACACTTGAGCGCTGTGTTTTCGGTGATGAAATAGAGATAGCCTCCGGTGAGACCTGCCACCATCATAACGGCCTCGTCGCGCCAAGAGCGGCAAAACAAACGGCGGTGGGAGAGGGCCAGCATGCCGACATAGGCCATAGCAAAGCGCCACACAAAGATGCTCGTGGGCGAGAGTCCCGCTTGGAGCAGCAACTTTGTAGACACAAAGGTCGTGCCCCAAATGCAAATGGTGAAGAACGCCAGAAAGTGGTACATCTGCCGCACTGTTTTAGAGCCCTTGAGCTTTGGCCTCGTCCCAAATGGCATCCATCTCGGCCAGGGTCATGGTGGTGAGGTCGCGGCCTTGCTTGATGGTTTTTGACTCCAGATAGTTGAAACGGCGAATGAACTTGCGGTTGGTCTTTTCAAGCGCATTGTCGGGATTGATCTTATAGAGTCGGGCGGCATTGATAAGGCTGAAAAGCACATCTCCAAATTCGGCTTCACTCTTTTCGCGGTCGCCGCGTGCCGCTTCGGCTTCAAACTCGGCGATTTCTTCTTTCACTTTGTCCCATACTTGCTCGCGCTCTTCCCAATCAAAGCCCACATTGCGTGCCTTGTCTTGTATGCGGTACGCTTTGATGAGTGAGGGCAGGGCATCGGGTACGCCAGAGAGTACGGTTTTGTTGCCGTCTTTCTCACGTTGCTTGAGCTGCTCCCACTGTTCGCTCACGGCCTGCGGCGTGGTGACGTCGGAGGGTTGCTCCGCGTCTTTGGGCGGAAAGACGTGGGGATGGCGGAAGATGAGTTTGTCGCAAAGTTTGTGGCAAACGTCGGCGATGTCGAATTGCTCTTTTTCAGAACCTATCTTGGCGTAGAAACAAACGTGGAGCAACACGTCGCCGAGTTCTTTGCAGATGTCGTGGGCATCGTCTTTAATGAGCGCATCGCAGAGTTCGTAGGTCTCTTCAATGGTATTGGGCCGAAGGCTTTCGTTGGTCTGTTTGCGGTCCCACGGACACTTGACGCGTAGTTCGTCGAGCACGTCGAGCAGCCGGCCGAAAGCTTCGAGTTTTTCTTCTCTTGTATGCATGGATGGTTGTTTTCAGGATTATATCCGCAAAGTTACTTTAATCTAACGAATTAAGCGAGTGCAGAAGAGACGTAGTGTGTGAAACAATGCCAAAAAGTAGTGTCAAAGTGAGCAGAAAAACAGTACAATGTGTGATTGGGTTTGTCAGGTTGCCGCTTATTGCCGTCGTGACTCTTGGGCGCCTTCACGTAGGATCATAAAAAAGGAATGTGCCCAAAGACTTAGGCACATTCCCCATCAAAATCTTCTTTGTTTATGAAATCCGAGCGACGCTTAGAAGTTGAAGAGTACGCCGAACGACAAATCTTCAGTGCTGCAGCTGAATTTGAAGCCTTTGTCGCCGTATTTCACAGGGTTCTCTATACCGGCATTGGCATCAAAGTCGTCGTTGTCTCTGTAGCCGAGGAAGCCCATATGGGCGATGAAGTCGATGTTTTTGCAGAGAGAGACTTTGAGACCCGGTTTCAAACCTACCTGCCATGCGTTGTAGGCGTCGGAGCTGGG
>JAHAWW010000076.1 GCA_018383375.1 Prevotellamassilia sp.
TTCTTGCCATTCCGCTCGCCTTGCACTGCTTTCGCCTTCGTCGCAAGTTAGGCGGCGGCTCGGGAATGTCAATAAAAACAAGTTTTTCTTGCCATTCCGCTCGCCTTGCACTAACTTTGTCCGCACAAATGGGAAAAGCCATCAAATACATACTGCTCTGCGCCTTTTTTATTATAGGAAGCCACACCACTACGGCACAGACTGACACGACGCTTGTTCAAGCGACCGACTCGACACTCATGCAAACTGAAAGTGCTGCCGATACCACCACGACCAAAAAGGGACTGGTGCGCAAAGTCGTGGACTATTTCATCAACGCCGACCGACACGCCGGCAAAAAATTTGATTTCGGCTTCTTGCCGGGGCCTCACTTCTCGTCGACCGTCGGACTGGGACTCGGCATGGTGGCCACAGGCCTCTACAGCCTCGACCGCAGCGACCCCTCCCTACAAAAATCTAACATCACCATCTATGCCGACGCCACGACCAAAGGCTTCTTCATGACAGGCATTAAAGGAAACAATATCTTTAAGAAAGAGCGATATCGACTTGACTATCAGCTCTATGTCTACACCTTCAAAACAGATTTTTGGGGTATGGGCTTCGACAATGGCAAAATCGATGACAACGAAACCGACTACAAACGCATACGCTTCAACGCCATGACGCGCTTCATGTTTAAGTTGGCCCCAAAAACCTACCTCGGCCCCATCTTGAGCTATGGTTTCTATCAGGCCACCGACATCGACCCGCGCGGCGTTCACCTCTTTGAAGGACAAGACAAGACCGTGCGCTCCACCAAGGTCGGTTTGTCTTTCACCTACGACTCCCGCGACTTCATCCTCAATGCCTACAAGGGCGTGTTTGTGCAGCTCGACCAAACGTTTGCACCGCGCTTTATGGGCAACGACTATTGCTTCTCGTCGACCGAACTGACGGTCAACGCCTATAAGCAGGTGTGGCGCGGAGGTGTGCTGGCCGGCGATTTCCACATGCAATACATCGACGGCCATCCGGCCTGGTGCACCATGAGCGAAGCAGGCTCGACTTCGCGTCTGCGCGGCTATTTCGACGGCCGATATCGCGACAAAAGCATCATGGAGGCCCAAGTGGAACTGCGTCAACACGTGTGGCGACGCAATGGCATAGCCGTGTGGGTGGGCGCCGGACAAGTGTTCCCCAACTTCTCGGCCATGCGCTGGAAACGCACACTGCCAAATGCCGGCATAGGCTACCGCTGGGAATTCAAAAAACGCGTCAACATCCGCCTCGACTACGGCTTCACCCGAGAAGGCGGAGGCATCATCTTCAATATCAACGAAGCCTTCTGACAAAATAAATCATTTCACACATATAGACACACTGACAAACACAGACCAAACATGAGAAAAAAAACACTCTTAATCACAGGACTTTGCGGCCTCGCCTTGACAACAGCCACCCTCAGCGCTACGCCCGAAAGTCACACCCCCGGAGACAATAAAGTCACCGCCACCCAAGAAAAAGTCGAATACATCAGTTTCGGCAACTTCGACAACTGGCTCACGCGCAACATCAAAGAGAGTGGCATCATTGGCGGCAAAACCAAAACGCTCTACGAAATCGCACCCAACGGCACTTGGAACAACAACAACCCCTATAACGGTCTGGGCGGCTCGCCCTGGGCCACCTCAAACGTGCTGGCCAAAGTGAGCGGCATCACCAAAACCAACACCTCTGTCTATAAAGAAGCTCGCGCCGGCCACGGCTATTGCGCCAAACTCTACACCCACCTCGAAGAGTGCAAGGTGATGGGCGTGGTCAACATCAAAGTGTTGGCCGCCGGTTCGGTCTATTTGGGACAAATGATTGAGCCCATCACCAACACCAACAACCCCATGGCCAAACTCGACGCCGGCATCAAATTCAACAAACGCCCCAAAGCCCTAATGGTGGACTATAAAGTGAAACTCTCCGGACAGCCCAACCGCGTGAAACAGACCGGTTTCAGCAAAGTGCAAGGCGTCAAAGGCATCGACATGCCCGACATCGTACTCTACCTGCAAAAACGTTGGGAAGACGCAAAAGGCAACATCCACGCCAAGCGCGTCGGGACAATGGTCTACCGCTTCAACAAAAACACCAACGGATGGGTCAACAACGCCCGATTTGACATCCACTATGGCAACATCACCGGCCAAAGTTTCTATCAAAACTATATGGGGCTCACCGCCGGCAACGTCACCAAATATGCCAAAAACAGCAAAGGAAAGATGAAGAAAATCATCGAAGAGGGATGGGCTGCAGCCGACGAAACACCCACACACCTCATCCTGCAATTCGACTCCAGCCACGGCGGCGCCTATGTCGGTAGCGTGGGCAACACGCTCTGGATAGACAACGTCAGACTGGTCTATTAAACAATACTCTCCAAAAACCATAAACACCTCGATATGTATACCGTTGACGAACTGAACGACCGGCTCATCGACCTTGCCTTCTCTGAAGACATCGGCGACGGCGACCACACCACGCTCTGCTGCATCCCCGAAGATGCCATGGGCAAGTCTAAACTGCTCATCAAAGAAGAAGGCATCTTGGCCGGCGTGAGAATTGCTCACGAAATCTTCCACCGCTTTGACCCCACCCTCGAAGTGGAAACTTTCATTAACGACGGCGCACACGTGAAACCCGGCGACGTGGCCATGATTGTCACCGGCAAAATCCGAAGCCTGCTGCAAACCGAGCGCCTTATGCTCAACGTGATGCAACGCATGAGCGGCATTGCCACGATGACGGCCGCCTATGTCGAACGACTCAAAGGCACACACACACGTGTGCTCGATACCCGCAAAACCACCCCCGGCATGCGTATGCTCGAAAAAGAAGCCGTCAAAATCGGCAGCGGCACCAACCACCGCATCGGCCTCTTCGACATGATTTTGCTCAAAGACAACCACGTGGACTTTGCCGGCGGCATCGCCCAAGCCCTCGACCGTTGTGCGGCCTATCAAAAAGCCCACGGCCTCAACCTCAAAGTCGAAATCGAAACCCGCTCGTTCGACGAAATCAACCAAGTGCTCGCCCACGGCGGTGCCGACCGCATCATGCTGGACAACTTCTCGGTGGAAGACACACGACGAGCCGTCGAACTCATCGGCGGACGCATGGAGACGGAGTCGAGCGGAGGCATCACCTTCGACACCATCCGCGACTATGCCCTCTGTGGCGTTGACTTCATCTCGGTGGGCGCACTCACCCACTCGGTCAAAGGTCTCGACATGTCGTTTAAGGCCTGCTGAACCACCATTTTCATTCTTCACCCACCAAGCCGCTGAGCGACATCACGCCGCCCGGCGACTTGACTTTTAGACTTTACACCCCTATGATTAAGCAAATCACCACTGCCGCCATCGCCCTCTGCACACTGGTATGGGCCACACCCTCTACGGCCTGCACCAATTTCCTCGTGGGCAAAAAAGCCTCGGCCGACGGCTCCACCTTCATCACCTACAACGCCGACAGCTACGGTATGTTTGGCCGACTGGTCTATTACCCGGCCGCCCAACACGCCCCGGGCACCATGCGCCAAATCTATGATGGCGACACCAACGAGCACCACGGTCAAATCGCCGAAGCACCCGTCACCTACAGCGTGATGGGCAACATCAACGAACATCAAGTGGCCATCACAGAGACCACCTTCGGCGGACGCGAAGAACTGGTCGACACGGCCGGCATCATCGACTACGTCAGCCTCATGGCCATTGCCCTGCAACGCTCCAAAACAGCCCGCGAAGCCATCGCCGTGATGACCTCACTCGTGCAAGAATATGGCTACGCCAGCAGCGGCGAGTCATTTTCGATTGCCGACCCCAACGAAGTGTGGATACTCGAAATGATTGGCAAAGGCAGCGGGCGCCGCGGCACCGTATGGGTGGCCGTGCGCATCCCCGACGACTGTATCGCCGTGCATGCTAATCAAAGCCGCATCCATAAGTTCGACCTCAAAGACAAGCGCAACGTGCTCTATTCCAAAGACGTTATCAGTTTTGCCCGTGAGCGCGGCTATTTCAAGGGCAAAGATGCCGACTTCTCTTTTTCTGCAGCCTATGCCCCGGCCGATTTCGGTTCGCAACGCTATTGCGACGCCCGAGCTTGGAGCTTCTTCAATAGATGGGTGGACGGTATGGACCGCTATCTCGACTTTGTAGACGGTAAACACATCGGCACGGCCGAAGTGATGCCCCTATATTTCAAGCCCAACCGCCCCGTCACCCTCAAAGAATTGATGATGAGCAACCGCGACCACTATGAAGGCACGCCGTTTGACATCACCCACGACGCAGGTGCCGGCATCTATGAGGCACCCTACCGTCCCACCCCTCTCTCGTTTGAGGTGGACGGCAAAACATATTTCAACGAGCGCCCCATCTCAACACAACAGTCGGCCTTCACCGTAGTGGCCCAACTTCGCGGCAATCTGCCCAACGCCATTGGCGGTATCCTTTGGTTTGGCAACGACGATCCCAACATGATAGCCTACACACCCGTGTATTGCTGTGCCGACCGCGTGCCACCCTGTTACGACAAAATCAACGCCAACGATATCACATTCTCTTGGGATAACGCTTTTTGGGTGTGCAACTGGGTGGCCAACATGACCTATCCGCGCTACAGCCAACTCTTCCCGAGCGTCGAAGCCGTGCGCGACCGTCTCGAAGATGGCTACATCGCCCGCCAAGCCGACATTGAGAAACAAGCTCTCGCACTCTATGAAACCTCGCCGGCCGAAGCCCGCAAGTTCCTCACCGACTACACCGTCGAAACAGCCCAAAATATGCTGGGCGAATGGAAAAAGTTGGGCGAATATCTCATCGTGAAATACAACGACCAGGCCGTGAAGAAGGAAAAAGACGGCAAATTCCTTCTCACTCCCGACGGACTGGCTGTGCCGCCCGAACGTCCCGGCTATCCCGAGCAATACCGCCGTATACTCATCCGCGAGACCGGCAACCGCTACCTCGTGCCTGAGAAGAAATAAGACGGAAACATTGACATTTTTTGAGCGGCCCTGCACTGGTTTTGACACCCGGCAGGGCCGCTCAACTTATCCTCAAATAAGACTATCTCGGTGAATGTGCGTGATTGAAGCCATCGTTGCCGTTCAGTCACCACAATCGTTTCATTCACTGAAACTTGCGGCGGTGTGACTGGGTGATTGGAGAAAAGGACAAAAAAAGGGTATACGCGCGCGCGAAGCAGAGGGGCGAAAAGAGGCTGCGAAGCGTGACACAAGCACCCCTGCAGAATATGCTGAAGAGCCTGAACGCCTGTGCGCAGTTTATGGAACCAATGCTGCACAGTCTAACACTTTATTTACGAGAAGGTTGAATCTTGTCAATGTAGAGTTGAATGGTTTGGGGGACCTTTATCGTGCGTAAGGGGACGAGCTGCATAGGAAAGGAAGAGAATTGAGAACAAGAATAAGAACGACAATTCAGAAAATAATGAGCATACATCTCTTGATAAAATATACCGCATGGTACGGGAAATCTGAGATAAATATCTTAACTTTGCTTGTCGGCGTGTGCGCTGATTTTAAGCACTAAAAAACGAACAAGGTCCGGCATGGCCGAGCACCGGTCAATAATCGTTCACGCACATGTATTTATAATTCTAACAGACGAATACAAACAATGAACCACACTTCTTCACCAAAACACATCGGACTCACCACGGCACAAGTTGAGGAGAGCCGCCGCATGCACGGCAGCAACGTGTTGACGCCGCCAAAGAGAGAGTCGGTATGGCAAAGGTATCTCAAAAAACTCACAGACCCGCTCATCATCATCCTCCTCATAGCCGGCTTGCTGTCTGTCGGTATATCTTTTTACAACTTCTTTTCTCCCGGAGAGGAACAGGGCCAAATCTCGGCCTTCATCGAGCCGATGGGTATCTTCGTGGCCATCTTTTTGGCCACAGGTATGGCCTTTTATTTTGAAGAAAAAGCCAATAAGGAGTTCGACCTGCTCAACCAGGTGAACGATGACACGGCCGTACAGGTGTGGCGAGACGGCACTCTGAAGGAAATCACAAAAAAAGAGGTGGTCGTGGGCGACATCGTCAGACTCTCGACAGGCGACGAAATCCCCTCGGACGGCGAACTCATTGAGGCGGTTTCGCTCCACGTGGACGAATCGACGCTCACGGGCGAACCGCTTTGCGAAAAAACCACCAATCCTGAAGAGTTTGACCCCGAAGCCACCTTCCCATCAAACCACGTGATGCGCGGCACCAAGGTGATGGAGGGCCACGCCGTGTATCGCACCACCGCCGTGGGTGACCAAACCGAAAACGGCAAGGTGTTTGTGGCAGCCCAGATTGACCAAAGCGTCAAGACGCCACTCAATGAGCAGCTTGAAAGCTTGGCCGGCAAAATTTCAAAATATAGCTACCTATTGGCTGCCCTCATTGTGGCAGGTCGTCTTGGGGTTTATTTTTATCACGCCCAGTTTGACTGGATTCATTTCTTGGCCGAATTGCTCCAGACGCTGATGGTGGCTGTGACACTCATCGTGGTGGCTGTGCCCGAAGGTCTGCCTATGGCGGTAACGCTCAGTCTGGCCTACAGCATGCGCCGTATGCTCAAGACCAACAATTTGGTGAGAAAAATGCACGCCTGCGAAACAATGGGCGCCACCACCGTGATTTGTACGGACAAAACGGGTACGCTGACACAAAATCAAATGCGTGTGGGCCAAACCCATTTTGCCGATATGCCCGGACAAGACCCCACGAGCAGCGACTGTAAAACAGCACTCATCGTGGAGGGACTCTGCGTGAACTCCACCGCCACACTCGACCTCTCTGAGCCTGCAAAGCCAAGCGTGCTGGGCAACCCGACAGAAGGGGCACTGATGTTGTGGCTCCACGCTCACGGCATCAATCACGAAGCGGTGAGAGTCAAGGCCGAGACACTCATCGAAGTGCCCTTTACGACCGAACGAAAGTATATGGCCACGGTGGTGAAATCGGCTGTGACGGGAGGCGTGACGCTCTATGTGAAAGGTGCCCCCGAAATCGTGATGGGACTTTGCCGCAGCAATATGACCGACCAAGAGGTGGACAACACGACGCAACAGCTCACCACCTATCAGCAACAAGCCATGCGCACATTGGGATTTGCCTATAAGACTTACAACTCGCTCGACGAAGCCACGGCAGATCTTAATGATGGACGTGTGGACACGAATACACTCCTTTTCCTCGGGTTCGTGGCCATTGCCGACCCCGTGAGAGACGACGTGCCGGCTGCCGTGAATCGGTGTATCGATGCCGGCATTGCCGTGAAAATCGTGACGGGCGACACCATCGCCACAGCCAGAGAGATTGGTCGGCAGATTGGACTTTGGCAAAAGGGTGACGGAGAGGGAAACATCATCACGGGTCCCGAATTTGCTGCCTTGAGCGACGAAGAATTGGAACGCCGCATACTAGACCTCAAAATCATAGCCCGTGCTCGTCCTATGGACAAGAAACGCCTGGTGGAAACACTGCAAAAGAAAGGTCAGGTGGTGGCCGTGACCGGAGACGGCACCAACGATGCCCCGGCACTCAAAGCCGCCCACGTGGGCCTATCAATGGGCGACGGTACTTCTGTGGCCAAAGAAGCCTCAGACATCACCATATTGGACAATTCGTTCTCGAGCATTGTCCGTGCCGTAATGTGGGGACGGTCGCTCTATCAAAACATACAGCGTTTCATCTTGTTCCAAATGACGGTAAACGTAGTGGCATGCCTCATCGTGTTGATTGGAGCTTTCGTGAGCACTCACTCGCCTATCACCGTGACGCAGATGCTTTGGGTGAACCTTATCATGGACACTTTTGCCGCTATGGCACTGGCCTCGTTGCCTCCCTCTGAAGCCGTTATGGCCGACAAACCACGCAAGCGCACAGATTTCATCGTCAATAAGCCAATGCGATGGGGTATCGGCGTGACCGGCATGGCCTTCACCCTCATATTGTTGGGGTTGCTGTGGTTGTTCGGCCAATATGACGTAAAATCGCTCACAGACTTCAACCCATGCTCCGGCGATATGAGCCGCTACGAGCAAAGTTTGTTTTTCACCATCTTCGTGATGATGCAATTCTGGAATATGTTTAATGCCAAAGCCTATGCCACAGGCCGGTCGGCATTACACTTCTCCGGATGCAAGGGTCTTGTACTCATTGCTCTCTTCATCCTCATAGGACAATGGGTAATTGTCACTTTCGGCGGTAATATGTTCAACGTCACGCCCTTGTCTCTCACAGACTGGCTCATCATCATTGGCGGCACTTCTTTGGTGCTCTGGGTGGGCGAAGTTTATCGACTATTCAAACGGAAGAGAGTGATAGAATAATGCCACCTTTGCAGTGGGTGGAGTGATTTTGGCCCTAAAGGGCGCCATTGACTCTCCAACATCTCTTTTACATATATCAAGCCTATGACCCCCGAACAAATTGAAGCCAACAAGTCGAGATTTATCGAACTGTGTCACGAATATATTCAACGTGACGGTGTGGACCGCCTGCTCAATTACTTGGAGCAGAAAACAGATTTCTACACCGCTCCTTCATCGGCCTCGTACCACCTCAATGAAGAAGGTGGTCTGTGCAAGCACTCCATCAATGTGTTTGAGACGGCTATGGTGATTAAGCAACACATCGTGGTGCCGGCCATCAACAACGCCGAAGCCCCTTTTTCAGAAGCACCCACAGACGAGAGCATCGCTATAGCCTCCTTGTTTCACGACCTCTGCAAAACCAAATTTTATCACAAGGCCGAGCGATGGAAAAAAGATAGCACGGGCCATTGGGTGTCTTACCCAGGCTATGAAATCAAAGACGATTTTCCCTTCGGCCACGGCGAGAAGTCGTGTCTGATGTTGAACCAATTCATCTCGCTACACGCCGACGAACTGCTCGCCATTCGCTGGCATATGGGTATGTTTGAAATGACCGAACAAGGCAGCGGCACCCGTATGGCCTACCGCCAAGCTATGGAGAAGAGTCCGCTTGTGGCCCTGCTGCAAACGGCCGATATGATTTCGGCCAACATCAGAGAAAAAACCACCGTCTGGGAATAAACCCCTAAGTTATGCACGGCACACGCTCATACATCACCTTAGTTTGCGGACTCATCCTCACATTGTGCGCCACAACCCTCCGGGCACAGAGCGACGAAGCCCTATATGCTGAGTTGGGCCAAAACTTCAAAGGCGAACTCAAAGAGCACGGCGAAGTGGCCAATGCTCGGACGCAATTGTGGCAAAAGTGGACCGAAGCCATGAGCCGGCGCAAAAGTGCCTTGAAACTCGACCTCTGCTCTTTCGACTCACTCAAAGCCTACATATTGCCTCTGCCTGAGACGCTTGAGCCACAGGCCAAGATGCCTTACCTATGGATAGATAAAGGCGGCACAAAGACTGCCCGTCGTGGCAGCGTGCCCACATATATCTATCTGCACGGTTCGGGACCTAAAGACCACGAATGGAAAGCCACTGTGGGTTGGGCTCATGCCTTTGAAGGAACGCCGAGCCGGTATTTCATCCCTCAAATACCCAACGAAGGGAAGTATTACCGCTGGTGGCAAAAGAGTAAACAATGGGCCTACAAGCAACTATGGCGGGCCTTGGTGGTAGACAGTCTGACCGACGCCGACCGTGTGATGCTCTTAGGCGTTTCAGAGGGCGGTTACGGCAGTCAGCGATTGGCTTCTTTTTATGCCGACTATCTGGCGGCAGCCGGACCGATGGCCGGAGGCGAGCCACTCATCAACGCGCCGGCTGAGAACTTGGGCCACGTGGCCTTCAGTCTGCTCACAGGTGAAAAAGATGCGATGTTTTGCCGCAACTATTTCACGGCGCTCACGGGCCAAGCGCTCGACAGCCTGGCTACACAATATCCTGACGAATATGTTCACCGCGTGGAGTTTGTTCCCGGTGCAGGTCATGGATTTGACTATCGTCCCACGGCCCC